>NZ_JBFUHO010000017.1:0-128978 GCF_056402355.1 Variovorax sp. P4_B11 | reverse complement strand
GGAGATCGATCCGCCCACTTGGATGATCATGTCGGGCACGGCCTTGCGCACGCCGGCGATCAGCTCGTTGAACATTGAAAGGCGCTTGGAGCCCTTGCCGTCGAGCTCGCGCACGTGCAGGTGCAGCACCGTGGCGCCGGCGTTGTAGCAGTCGACCGCCTTCTGCACCTGTTGCTCCATGGTGACCGGGATGTCCTGCGGGAAATCGGAAGGCACCCACTCGGGGCCGTAGGGCGCGGCGGTGATGACCAGCTTGTCCTGGTTCTCGGGGTACAGCGATCCGTCGAGGAAGTTCATGGTTCGTCCTTCTGTTGCGTGAAAAATGAGTTGAGAGCGGGGGCGGGTGGCGTCAGAGCGCCTCGGCGACCTCACAGACGAGAGAATAGGGATCGGAGCGCCTTGAAGCCCCCTCCTTGAGGGAGGGTGCCCCCACTTGATGGGGGTCTCACCGACCTGCATGGCACGCCCGATCTCGTTGTCGGAGAGGTTCCGCGCCAGCAATTCCAGGACCTCGCGCTCCTCTGGCTTGAGCACCACGCCGCGCGGGGCGGCCGGACGCGGCGCCTCGCGCTCTGGCAACGGCCGGACCGGCTGGCCGCGCCGCGCCGGCACGCCTAGTGCTTCGAGGATTGGGCTGGCAATGTCGGCTTTCCTGCTGCCAAACTCGACACTCGAATGTCGCTTTCGGGCCCATTGCGGGTCTACAGCGGACGTCGAAACTGCCCGGAAGCGGTCGTTGGATGTCAGATCCCACCTGCCAACAACTTTGAAAAAGCGGGTGGTGCAACTTTGAAAACGGCGCTCGCAAGCTGTTGATTTCCTTGGGTAACCAGGTGAGACAACCTTGGAGGAACTCAAGTTTGAGTGAGTTCGATCAAAGTTAGACCGGAATTCCATCAAATTTAGGGTCTAACTTTGACGACGGCGCGCGCAAGTCGTTGATTCGATGAGGAATCGGCCCACTGCGTGTCTGAACGGCGCCCGCCGTCCTGGAGCTTCAGAGAAAGCCGGGGCAGGGCAGGGCGGGTGCGACGGCGCGATCGCATTGAAGCGCGTGCGCACTGACCACGCGGCGATCAACAATGGGCAGCCAGCCGCTTCCGGCTAGGAGCAGTCCTTGACTGCTGTGGCAGGATTTTCGCTGCCGCCGCGGCTTGTGGCGGTCGACCGCACCTGCTGCAGCTTCCGGGCAGCAGGCTTGTCCGAGAGTGCGGGCTTCGGCGGGATGTGAAGGGCCCCACCAGGCGCGCAGAACGCCCCCCGATTGCGGCGCTGCGCGCATCCAGCGACCGCCGGTTCCCCGCCTATTTCCACTCGAAGAGCTGGCCGCTCGTGTTGCCTTGCGCATCGACCTCGTATTCGAAGACCGCCGCCAGGCTGTTCAGGCGCGCCCATTTGGGAGACGCGGTCTGGAAGTACACGGCGCCCCGGTAGCTCACGGCACCGTCCTTCCTGATCGTGCCCACACCCTGGCCCGTCCAGGTGCCGACATCGCCGTCCTTGCTCATGACGATGCCCTGGCCGTCTCCGAACAAGGAGCCATCGGGCCTCGCCGTCGCGGTGTACGTGCCGGTCTCCGTTTCGCTCACGCCCAGCAGCATTCCGCTGCCCTGGAATGAAGTCTCCATCTTCGGCCCGCCACCCGGATTTGGAAGCACCCGCTGCGCCGTCACCTTGCCCTTGCCTTCGCCAATCTTTTCGCCAAGCATTTCGCTCTCCTCTACAACCACCGGTAGTACGTTGGAATCACCGAAGCCGGGAGCCCAGCCGAGACGAACACCCCGTGTGCGCTCGTCCACGGCCCGGCCGCTGCATGGCTCAAATGGCCCCGCGTCCCGGCGAACCAAGGGCGCCACTCGAAAGGCCATGTTGGCTAAACATAGTCCCGCGTCCAGAGGAGTGCAAATATCAATATGACCATGAGGCCGCACCGCAGGCACTGGCTGGACCCGGTCAATCCGGACTGCGCACATGACCCTCAATTTCGTCACGCGCCTCCCCAAGCGTCAGGTACGCGCGAATCAGCGCCACCCGAATGACGTCTTGATGAGTGGGCGCATCAAAGCTCCGATCGCTGCTCAGCGAATCGGCGGATATGGCTGCGGCAACGAGTTGCACGGCTTGCGCGAAGCGCGCTTCCTCGATCGCGGATCTTTCGCTCATGGGCACCCTCCGACCACAGTCCTGACCGCACGCAACTATTTGTCCCGACGAGCGCTGGCAGTCTTGTCCAGCGGTTTCGGCGGAGCGTCCTCCGGCTTCTTGTAGTCGCCGATCACGCCTTTCACGGGGCAGATCGAGAACGCCGGACATTTCTTGCACCCGACGGCTATGGCAATCGGGCAGAGCGTCATATGAGTCATTGAACCTCCTTCTCGCGTGGCCGGCCGGTATGGGCGTTGGGCCAACACCCGATCAATGTACTCCCTGACAGAGTCCACTGGGGCCATCGTTCCACACACAGAAAATCTGCAAGCCCCCGACTCGGGACGCTACAAAGGCGTGCCTGCAATTCGTACAGCATGCTCAACAAAGAAGCCCTTGAGCGTCGATTCTCAAGGGCTTTTCTGTCGTGAACCGGTGCTCTGGGCCCGGTGGCGCCGCCGCGGGTGTGGCAGGATGCGGCCACAACCGGCCGTTCGTCGGTGATGCTCAATTCGCTCGGTTAGGCCTTTCATGCGTGTATTTCGATTTCTTCTTTTTCTTGTCTTTGGGTACCTTACAGCTTGGCTTGCCGCTTACTTCGCTGTCTCGAAGCTTCGTCCAGCGACTGCCCACGCCATTTTGTTTTTTGGTTGGCCTGTCCCAGGCGGTGATATCGCGAGCGCCGTTCTAACTTTTAGTTGGGCTTTTTTCCTAGCCATTATTGGCCTTGCGCTGGCTTACCAACGGGTTCGCAGTCATTCGCGGTCCTAACCCATCATTCAAGCGGGACTGGCGTAAGCCACTGGTCATCTTCGCCCAGTGGGTGACCCAACATTTCCCTGGTGCCTCGCTGATTTGGCGTCATGGATAGCTGGCTCCAACCGGCCAGAAGCGGTCTTACGGTCGAACCCCGATGCGGCCGCCCGCCAGCAACTGATGCAGCAACACTGGCAGAGCATGAAAAGCTACATGGGACAGATGCACGACCGATGGGGCATGGGGCATTCGATCTTCCCGACCTTCACGTCGGCCAACGCCTCGGCAATGGCGACCGGGCGCAGCTCTTGCGTAGGGCTTGCATCCAACCAAGTGGAGCGACCTTATGAAACCCGTCTCCGAACTCCTCAAGCGCCGCAACTCTGCCCCCTGGCGGATCGATCCGAACGCCACCGTGCTGGAGGCGCTCCAACTCCTGTCCGACTACGAGGTCGGAGCACTCATGGTGGTCGAGGACGGCAGGCTCGTGGGAGTGGTCTCCGAGCGCGACTACACGCGCAAGGTCGCGCTCCAGGGCAAGAGTTCGAAAGAAATGAGGGTTGCCGACATCATGACGCCCAACGTGATGACCGTGACGCCCAGCACCCACACGCGCGAGTGCATGACGATGATGAGCCAAAAGCGCATCCGGCACCTGCCGGTGGTCGAGGGCGCCCAGATCATCGGCATGATCTCCATCCGTGACCTGATGGACGACATCATCGCCGACCATGAGCAGACGATCGATCAGCTGCGCACCTACATCCAGAGTTGAGACGACCCCACGGCACCRACGGACCCCGGTCCCGGCTGGATCCACGGACGACATGGGCATGCGGCTWGCATGGTTCAACGCGAGCCTACAGACACCTTTGACCATCCGTTTCTGGTGCGCCGATTGTCTCCTCCACCCWAACTTGGTGGATTTTCCCCGAGGCAGTGCCTCGGGGATCTTCTTTGAGGTCCTAGGATGGTTCGCGCGAATGCGAGAGGACCCTCGCCATCAGACCACGCACATTCCCTTCAACTGAGACAGCCCGGCCCTGCAGGCCCTCGATTTCTCACAAGCAAGGTCGAGTATGCAGCGTTTGCGGTCCTTTGGTCCGATGGACATGAACGACCGCAATCTGCCGCTCTAGCGTCATTCCTGATGCCATACGCAGTTGTCGCTACCGGAAGGGCCCGCCGTAGCGATAGATCAAGATCGCGCCAGCCGCAGCATTGGAGCATTTCAAGGTCGGCGACCGACTTCGCTGCCGGGCGGGTGCTGAACCAGGACGCCGCGTCCTCGACAATATCGAGATGGCCACCTTCGTTCTGGATTCCAACGTCTTCAATCAATGGGCGCAGAACCTGTTGAAGCGCGAGCAGTTTCCCGACGACGCCGAGTTCGTTGTGACTCACGTTCAAATCGATGAATTGAACAACACGCCGGACCGAGATCGCCGAGCCCTGCTGCTGCTGAACCTCGCTCAGTGGCGCCCGACGCTGGTTCCAGTGGAGAGCATGGTCTGGGACGCGACTCGCTGGGACCACGCCAAGTGGAGCGACGGCGAGATGTACATCGCCATCCGCGCCGCGCTCGACGAGCAAGCCGAGCGACCCAACAACGTTCACGATGGCTTGATCGCTGAGGTTGCGCTCAAGAATGGCTTCACGCTGGTGACGGGCGATGGCGTGCTCGCACGCACCATCGAAGTGATGGGTGGGAAGGTCATGCACTTCAGGGTCAACAAAGCGGCGTAGCGCGTCTTCCAAGCGCGCCCTCGCCGTACGATCGCCCCATGGCAAAACTCAACCCAAACATCGACTATCAGAGCGAGCTTGATAGCCTTCGACAGATCTATGTCCAATCTCAGCCGCAGGCAAGGTTTGGGATCATCGCGCGCCGCATCAACCACGACGAGATCGGACCGGTTGCACTGTGCACGCTGGTCTCTGCTGTCGAGGCATTGGCACGAGCAGTGGTGGTCCACAGATCCGTGTCCCCCACCCTTGATCTGGCGACGAGCTACGAGAAGGAACGTCACGCCAAGCCTGAGGCATTGGTCGAGAGGGTGCTGACCTCGTTCGGAAAGGCGGCGCCCAGCGACTTCTTCGCCGAGGACACGTGGGAACTGTTCGGATACGCAGTCAAGTTCCGAAATCTCGTCATGCACGAGTGCACCTACCTGGGGCAGGACAAGTTCATATCGCTCATCGCCGCGACCCGCGATGTGCTGGACGCGCTGCGGGAGGTCTCCGGCCTACACGAGTGAGGGCGCCCTGGGCCCGAGGGCGCCGCCGACATCATTGCCGCCATGCTGATCTATGACCTCCTACCTGATCACGAACTGCTGCTCGCCTTGCCGCCCGAGGAGCTGGGCTGGTACCTGCTGCAGGTCGCGCGCACCGAACGTGCGCAGCATTTCCTCCACTTCCATCCCGGCGACTCGACACTGAACATCGGCAACTGGCCGTACCCGCCAAACCGGCAACGGGAGATCGAACTGGCGATCAACGAGGGCTGGAATTGGCTGCTGCGCACCGGCCTGCTGGTGCCGGCACCGGGCCAGAATGGCCGCAGCGGCTTCGCGATCCTGAGCCGCCGCGCCGAGGCCATCGCCGACGAAGCAGGCTTCATCGCATTCAAAGGCGCGACCGCGTTCCCGAAGTCACTGCTGCACTCGTCTATCGCCGACGAGGTGTGGATGGCGCTTGCGCGCGGCGACCTGGGCATGGCCGTGTTCATCGGGTTCCGAGCGGTGGAGATTGCCGTACGCGATGCGAGCGGCGCACCGCCGACGCTGGTCGGCGTCGACCTCATGCGGCAGGCCTTCGGCGCGAACGGTGTCCTGACCGACCAGTCGCAGCCGGCCGCTGAGCGTGAGGCGCTTGCCCACTTGTTTGCCGGTTCTATCGGCTCGTACAAGAATCCGCACTCCCATCGCACCGTGCAGCTCGATGACCCGGCCGAAGCGCAGGAGCAGGTCATGCTCGCCTCGCACCTACTGCGCATCGTGGATGCTCGCCGCCCGACCAGGGAGGCTGCCACCACGCTCTGAAGCCCGATAGGACCATGGCCATTGCCCTCCGGCGCGAATCTCTCTCAATCGGCCGCAATCGCCGGAAGCGATCGCAGACCGCCGGGGGAGAAACCGTAGTAGCTTTTTGGGGTCCGCATAATATGTAAATGCCCCACCTTCGCCACATCAGCGTCTTCGTCGACGAGCCCGACCCCGGTCACTTCCATTGGGTCCTGCATGAATCGACCGAGGACGCGACGGTCTGGACGGAGTTCGCGGCCAGCGAGCATTCCTACCCAATGTGGATCGACGCCTTGGATGCTGGCAACGTCGCTCTGCTAAAGCTCGTCACCGACGAGCGCATTGGGCCGCGCGCGCCCGGGGAAGACGAAGACGCGGCGCCGGTTGGTTGACGCACGACGCCAGCATGCCCGCATACCCTTTCGCGCCTCGCCCGAATCCGGATGGTTCGCCGACGACGGAGACCGAAGAGGAGTTCCGCGAGCGCGTGAATGCGTGCCTTGAGGTTCTCGACCCGCTGGACCGCAAAGAGCGGGCGGAGCGTCACATTTGGCTCGGCAAGCATCGGGCTAGCGTAGGCGGTCCGTATTGGGAGCGATCAGAGACTTCGGGGGTGATGCGGGAGGCTGTTGACAGCTACGTCCACGGCAACTTCATCTCGACGCTGGTCTTGGCGCTGGCCTATGTGGAGCATGTGCTCAACGACCGGCTGCCACCGCTGCTGCTGCCCTCCGGAAAGGTGAAGTCGAAGCCCACGATCACCGAGAGGATCGAGCAGGCCCGCGCGACGGGACCGTTCTCCGAGGAACTGCTCATCGGCGCAAAGATCCTGAGCGACTTCCGTAACCCGTTCATCCACCGGCGCAACGATGAAGACCCGGACACCTTGGGCCGGCGCGTTTGGAGCCGCAAGGAACACCCGAGGACGATTCTTGAGCATGACGCGCGCGACGCGCTGCAGGTGATGTACGGGTTCTTTCTCCACTCGTTCCAGCCACTGATCCCCTGATGGCCGACCCGATCTATCTTTTCAATGCGCAGGTGCTGAACGCGGTCGACGAGGCGCGCGAGGCGTTCAAGGACGCGGTCAAAGCCATGGGCATTCGGCGGTCGGCTGCAGGCAGCTACCTGAGTGGCGCCATGCTGCAGGAGGTCGGCGTGCTGGCCAGTACTTCGATGGCGCACGTTCGCACGAGTGCCGAAGCGGCCTTTGCGACCGCGTTTCAGGACAGCCTGTGGATCAGCGATGACGAGATCGCGCGCATGCTCGAAGCGGCGAGCAAGGCAATGGCTGAGGCGCGTGACGCGGGGCTTGCGCAACTGGCAAGCCTGGATAGGCTGCAACTACCGCGCGGCGCGCATGACGTCGTCGCAGCAGAAATCAACCGCGCGTTCGATGCCAACCGCGACCGTCTGTTGCTGCTCAGCCAGATCCGCAAACGCTCCGACCACACGTCCAAGGTCAGGCGCCTGCTCGGGCTGTTCGGATCGTTTGTGAAATCCATTGGGCGTTGGGTGCTCGGGTTATTTTTGCGACCCGGATGAGGAAGCGCGGGCCAGTGTGACGCCCCGGACGATCGCGGCCCTGTGCCCTATGGACACGGTCGCCTGCACT
The DNA here is from genome assembly GCF_056402355.1 of Variovorax sp. P4_B11. NCBI lineage: Bacteria > Pseudomonadati > Pseudomonadota > Betaproteobacteria > Burkholderiales > Comamonadaceae > Variovorax > Variovorax sp. P4_B11. The sequence continues at coordinate 121,436 of NZ_JBFUHO010000017.1, read as the reverse complement.
TCCGCCGCGCTCCGGTCTTCCCCGACGCGCACTACCTCGAAGCCAAGGCTCTGGAGTCTGGGAACGACGGTGGCCTCTCCGCCGGAAAAGTCAGCGGCCTTGAGCGCCCCTTCGCCGGGAAACTGATGGCCGAAGGCAGCCCCAACAATGGCCTTCGAGTCGCACAGGTGTTCGACTGGCACCTTCTCGTCAGCATTGCCGCGTGACCTTGTTCAGGGTCGCCACTGCAATGAATCCGCGCGCCTCTAACGCCGATCGCGCCGCCTGCGGCGGCGCCACACAGGCCCAGCATGGTGAGACCGTTCGTACGTACCGGCCGCCACTCGACCCACAGGCGCCGCGCTTTCGTCCTTGGGCGAGCCGCCGCCCAGTTGCTGGCGTACGCGCTCGATCGTCGGTTTGAGCCCTTGACCGAGCAGCGCGTCGGCCGCCTCGACCACTTCTTCCAGTTGCACACCGCGCGGCCCTCGCCGCCGGACCGGGACTGTTGGGTTGGACGCCGAGACGCCCGTGGTGCCTGGATTCATCGACAGCCTCCAATTGGGGTCGATAAGCGAAGATTATGGTGCCCAACCCCGCGGAATGCGTTAGACATCCAATGTATTGCGCGTAAATCATACGAGTAAGCTGGCCCGCGCGTGGCCTGCCCGAAAGACGCGGCCGAAGTGGCGCGCCAGCGTCCACTGGTCAAGTTCACGGTCACGACCGGGAGCTTTGAGCCTCGACCTCGCCGACGACCGAAGGCCCCTGCGTCGTGGTGCCCAGACGCGGCCAAGCGCTCCTCTCATGGCGCGAACCTTGAGCGAGGAGTCTTGTTCGGGAATGTCGAGAACAAGGACGCGTCTCCGGTGGAAAGCAGTCCTTCGCAGCGCACCGAGCTACGACTCAGATCGGCCAGAGCAGTCAGCATAACGCATTCACGCTGTGATCCCGATTGCGGTCAATCAGGTGCCGCGAAAATCTCAGAATCAACCGGCTCCAGGGTAGCGCAGACATAGCCCGCTCAAGCAGCTGGCGCCATCCCATTATCGAAGGCATGGGTTGGCCAAGGCGGGGAGCAACGCCTCAATCGTGCTGGCGATCCCAGCTCATCGTGCGCGATTGGTGTTGCAGTGCCCTCGCCGGGCTGCGCACTGCATCCGGCCTCAACGCGAAGCGGCAGATCGCTGGGCAAAGAGTCACTGAAACGCCACCGCCGTCGCCGCCGCCAGGACGGCAGGACCGACCGTCTTGACGACGATGCGCTGGATCACGCCGACCAACGCAATCCCCAGCCTGTACGAGAAACATCACGGGTGGCCCGGTGCCACGGTGTTCTCGAGTTCACGCTCGGCACGCAAGCTGGCCAAGTCTCGGCCGATCGTAGCGACGGCGAGCACCTGGTCGCCCTGGCAGTAGCGCACACTGCAGTCGCGCGCCAAAAGCGATCCGTCGATCTCGATCGCATCCCAGCGTTCGGCATGGCCCACGTACTGGATGGTCACGTCGTAGTGCTGGCTCCAGAAGAACGGGCTGATGTCGAAAGGCTGGCGCCAACCGAGCATGTTCAGCGCGGCGACCTGGCCCTGGCGCTGCGCAAGCGCCCAATGTTCGACGCGGATGCGTTCGCCCGAATGCGGATCGGGCCAGCGTGCGATGTCGCCGGCCGCGAAGATGCCCGGTGCGCTGGTCTGCAGGTAGGCGTCGACGCTGACGCCGCGGTCGACCGCGAGCCCAGCTTGCTCGGCCAGCACGACCGACGGCCGTACGCCGACGCCCGCGACGATCAGGTCGGCGTCGATCACAGTGCCGTCGGCCAGGCTGGCGCGCTTGCCGTCCACGCGCGTCACTGTCGTGCCCAGATGAAAGGTCACGCCGTGCGACGTATGCAGGTCGCGCACGAACGTGCCGAGTTCCGGGCCGAGCACGCGCTGCGTCGGGGGCCACGACGTGCACCTCGAGACCGCGACTGCGCAGGGATGCCGCGACCTCGAGGCCGATGAAGCTCGCACCGATCACGAGCGCCGAGCGGGCCGATGCCGCCCGCGCAACGATTGCACGGCTGTCGGCGAAGTTGCGCAGGCTCAGCACCTGGCCCGCCGCTGCGCCGGGCACCACGAACTGCACCGGGTCGGCGCCGGTGGCAAGCAGCAGCGCTCCGAACGGACATTTCGTGCCACCAGCCACGCGCAGCTGGCGTGCCGCCACGTCGATCGCCTCGACTCGCGTGTTCAGCCGCAGGTCGATGCGCTGTTCCCGATACCAGTCGTCAGGCTTCAGCGGCATCCAGTCGGCCTGCGCCGTGCCGGCGAGGAAGTCTTTCGACAGGTTCGGCCGGTCATACGGCGGGTCGACGTCGGCGCTGAGCATCGTGAGGCGGCCTTCGTACCCTTCCCGCCGCAACCTGTCGGCGGCCGCCAAGCCGGCCCCGCCGCCACCGACGATGACCACATCGTCCAACGGCGCGTTCTTGCGCGAACGCGGTGCAGCAACGATGCGCTCGCGGGCGAACACGCGCCCGCCGACCTGCTCGACGCGCCAGGCGGGCAGGTCGTCGAGTGCCGGCGCGCAAAGCGCCGAGCCGCTGCGGATGTCGAACTGCGAGTGATGCATCGGGCAGTGCAGCACATGCCCGCAGATCAGGCCGTCGGCGAGCGCCGCGTGGTAGTGCGTGCACTGCGCGCCGATCGCGTAGAACGCATCGCCTTGGCGCAGCAGGAGCGCGTCTTCGCCGTCGATCTGCCCAGACAGCATCGCACCTTCGGCGATGTGTTCGAGCTGGACGCCGGCTTTCAGGTCGGGTGGGGAGGAGTCGGTCATGGTCGTGGGGGTGGGTTGCGCCAATCCAGACGCCGAAGGCACGAAGGAAGCCAGCACAGTACTCGCACAGCGCGGGGTGTGCAAACCCCCGGTCGGCGTGAACACTCTCGTGACCGTCTTTGGACGATTGGCCCATCGCGTTGCTCCGAGGCGGCTCAGGCACACAGCGCCGTCAGTTGCGAGGGGCTTGGGAAACCGCAATCTGCGGCCTGCCGCCCTGCCCTGCTCACCCGTACTTCATACCATCCAGTCAGACCTATCGTGATAGGAAGAGTTATCGCGATAGGTGCATTTTTTCATTCGGTCGTTGAACCGAGACGACGTCCGCTTTGCGCCACTTCTTTCCTGGCGCGATGGTGGCGCCGTCGCGAGATACAAAAGCGCTGTTGACCGCGAGTCCGAACGGCGGCGCTTGCCGCTGGGCTATCTAAAACGGCAGGTCGTCATCGTCATCGAACAACCCGTCAAAGCTTCCTGCATAGGTCACAGCGAATGGGCGCGGCACCTTGCCGCTCGAAGGTGGATCAAACGGAGCCTTGCCGACATCGAGGGCGATCACGGGATTGGCCAGATCCACAGTGACGTTCCACGCATCGACTTCGTCTCGCAGGAGTTCACCAGAGCACTCGAGGAAGACCTTAATCTCCGCGGCATGCTCCAGTGCCGCTTCACCGCTGGCGACCTCCTCTCGGTCGCCAGCACCACCCTTCGAAATGGCGCCCTCGATCGTGACGTCGACCAGAGTGTCCACGACGATCTCTGCGACGCACTTGTCGGCCTCCGGCGAAGTCAACCACAAGCCCACGCCGTCGGATTTCGGCTCGATGCTTGTGAACTCGGCGTTCCTAACGTGCACGTGGACATGGTGGTTAAGTATTCGCCATGGTCTAACGGACCACTGAATGTTTGGGATGCTCGACTTGAGGGAGGACCTAATGGCTCTGCGAAGCTCCGAATTCGGACGATCGATCTCCGCCACGATTTTTCGTCGGATCGCCAGCGCCTCGCTGCTGGTGTGCTCGAAGAGGGACGTGAGCTCATCGAGCGACACGGCGCAAAAGAGATGTGGCGACTGGGCGGCGAAGGCTTTCCACCCCTCGTCCTTCGACACAATGATGAGCTGGATGCCGCGGTGCATGGCGAAGTCCTCCAACGTCACCAGGATCGCCGCATCTGGAAACTCGTGCTTTTTGTCCTTGCCTCCCCCGAAGGGCGGATGTGAATTGAAGTAGCTGTCGAAGATCCGGTCCGCCAAGCCGACCATTGAGAGGTCCAAGCGAACACCGCCAAAACTGTTGATGAACCTATCGACCTGCTGGTCGAAAAACGCGCCGGCAACTTCGATTGCATCCTCAGCAACCATCGGCTCGGAACTTCCGAACCCCGGACCGCCATGCCGGCGGAGCTCTGCGTAGCCTGCTTTGATTTGTTGCTCGGCGCGAATGACATGTGCAGCTCGATGATCGAATACCTCCTGCTCGACGATGCCTGGCATGACCAGCTGGAGCCAAGTCGGAAGCTGGCTCGCAAGCAGCCTCAACACCCCCTTGTCGAACTTGAAAGAGGCGGCCTCGATGATCGACGTGTCCAAGGAAAAAGCTCTGAGTCGACGGCTGGTGACGGCGCTTGGCGGTGGAAGTCCGGACGGCATTCTTGTGGTCCTGCGGGGCGGCTGGTTTCTGATCGACGGCTCGCACCGCCGCTGGTCATCACCATACTCGATGCACGCCATGTAGCTGCGTGCGAGGTGGGCGGTGGCTCGAGCGCGGCAACGCCGGCCGATACAGCCGCGCTTCGAGCTCTTCGTCGGAGAGCTTCTGGGCGAGCGCCCAGTCCACGCCTGCCGCGCGGGCGAGCGAGACGTACTTGCCCGCGGCGCTCTTGGAGATCTTCAGCGCGCGGCCGATGTCGTTGTAGCTCAGGTCTGCCTGCAGATGCAGGCGCAGTGTCTCTCGGATTCGGCGCATCGTGATTCTGTTCGTGGGCATCAGGCTTCACCGCAAAAGGCGATGAGCTTGAGGCCTGGTCAAAAGATCACTCGCGCGCTTCCCAAATCGTCCAGGATCGCGCTGAAACAGCGTCCACGATCAGCCTGAAACGCCGTCCACGATGGGCTGAAATACGCACATCTCATTGAAATCTTGCAGTTCCCGCACCGGTAGCGTTCGCATGTGCTGGACCGCCCCTTGAGGGTGGTGTAGGTTTCCGGCCACTCGCCGTTTCTCAGCGATGCCCGAAATCCACCGGCGCTGGAGCCAAGTTCGCCGCGAAGAACCTTTTGTTCTGCTCTAAGTGCCGCCAGCAACACGTTGTGCTCATGCCTCCTTGCCGCGACAAGGAAGATCGCTTGCGAAACAAGGCCGCCGGCACGGAGCCGTCCGCCATCGGGTATCTGACCTCACCCTCGATGGTGGGCGTCACGCCAGCGCCCGGCCACCGGCGACATCACGAAGAGCGCAGAGCAGCTCGAAAGCGGCCAGGTGATCAGGATGCGCGAGCCGCTGATCACCAAGTACCGCGAAGCGATCAAGGACTGCGGGAACATCGACGAACTGGTGCCCGAGATGAACAAGGGCGGCCTGAGCGCGAGCGACATCCGCTACATCATCAAGTCATCGGGCGATACGCCAAAGCCTCACAAGCTGAAGGCGTTCGGCAAGGACTGAAGGCCTCGCTTCTCTGTTCGCGCGACCGTCGAGGCGCTGGCGCTGAGGAGCCGCCTGATGCTAGTACTAGCTGGCATTCAACTGCATCTGAGTTTCCCCGGCAAACGGTTTTGCTCGCTGCGCAGCGAACGCGGTACGCTGCCGAAGCAGCGTGAATCACTCGGGGTTCTGGCGCACCACGACGCGTGCGCACGAAGCGAACATGGCCGCGAATGCTGTGGCTGCCGGCGTCAACGGGCTGTCGACGCGATGGACAACGCAATTCTCGAACCGAGGTGCCTGCTCCTTGAGCATGATGGGCGCCACGTGCGCGCCGAGGAAGCCTTGCGCAACCAACACGGAGGGCACCATCGCAAGCCAATCGGAACCACCGATCAACGCCGCGACTTGCGTGAGCGATTCGCAGGTGGCCGCGATGCGCGGCACCTGCAGGCCTTGCTCGACGTGGAATCGCGTGACCGTTCCTCCCGGCTCGCCGGGAGCCCCCATCAAGATCCACTCCAAGTGTGCCAGCTCGCGCAGCGAAGTGGCGCGGGCGCAAGGATGCCCGGCGCGGCCGATGACCGTGAGATCGCTCCGGAAAAGCACTTTGCTCTTGAGGCCGGGGCCGACGCCCTCATGCGGTACTGCAGTGATCGCCAGCTCGATCTGCCCCTGTTGCAGCGAGGGTAGGAGTTGCTCGAAGAAGCCTTCGACAAGCTTCAGCCGCACGGAGGGGAATCGCGCATGGAAATCGGGTACCACCAGCCGCAGCAATGCCGCAGTTGGCGTCGGTCCCAGGCCGACTTTCAGAAGACCTTCGCGTTGACCTTGTGCATACAGAGCTTCATCGACGGCGCGATGGCTCTCGCTGTCGATCAACCGTGCGCGAGGCAGCAGGCGCTTGCCATCATCGGTGAGCCGCACGCCTTGCGCGGAACGCTGGAACAACGCCACGCCGAGCCCCACTTCCAAAGCCTGGACGCTGCCAGTGAGACCCGCCTGCGAAATGTCGAGCGCGCGCGCCGCCCGGCGAAAGCTGCCATGTTCCACGATCGCGAGAAAGGCGCGCAATTGCTGCAGAGTCATTGGGGGTCTCGTCAAGTTCTCGCGGCGATGCCGCAAGAACACAGGTGATCGCTGGAGGCTATCAGGATAGCCCCGCACTGACTTCTCGAACACATGCCGCATGTCCTAATCTCGCAGCCTCAAAGACTCAACACAAGGAATGGGCAATCCATGAAGACACAAGTGGCCATTATCGGCGGCGGCCCGGCGGGCATGTTGCTTTCCGAAATGCTGCACCAGGCGGGCGTCGCCAGCGTGGTGCTGGAGAAGCATACCGAAGCCTATGTGCTGTCGCGGATCCGTGCCGGGGTACTGGAGCAGGGAACTGTGGATCTGTTGCGCAGCATCGGCCTGGGCGAACGCATGGACCGCGAAGGCCATCCTCACGACGGCATGCAGATCGTGTGGGCGGGGCGGGAGAACTTCATGATCGACGTGCATAAGCATCTTGGCAAGCGGTTCATGGCTTACGGTCAGACGCAGATCCAGGAAGATCTCATCGCCGCTGCCGCAAAACGTGACGCGGCGGTGCTGAACGAGGTGCACGACGTGCGACTCGAAGACGTGAGCAGCGAGCACCCGCACGTGACTTTCCGCCACAACGGTGAGACTGTGCGGCTCGACTGCGAGTTCATCGCCGGTTGCGACGGCTTTCACGGCGTCGCGCGCAAGGCCATTCCCACCGCAATCCTGCGCGAGTTCGAGAAAATCTATCCGTTCGGCTGGCTCGGCGTGCTGTCCCGCACGCCGCCGCTAGCGGACATCGTCTACGCCAACAACCCCCGCGGCTTCGCGCTGGCATCGATGCGCAGTCCGACCCTCAGCCGTTACTACATTCAAGTCCCGCTCGACGCCCGCGTGGAAGATTGGTCCGACGACCGCTTCTGGTCGGAATTGAAGTCGCGCTATCCCACGGAGATGGCCGACGCCATCGTGACCGGACCCTCGATCGAGAAATCGATCGCGCCCTTGCGCAGCTATGTGGCGGAACCGATGCGCCACGGTCGCCTGTTCCTCGCGGGCGATGCCGCACACATTGTGCCTCCGACGGGTGCCAAGGGCTTGAACCTGGCCGTGTCGGACGTGTTCTATCTGGCCCGCGCAATCACCGCGTTCTATGGGCAGGGGACGACGCGCCTGATCGACAGCTACAGTGACGTGGCGCTGAGGCGTATCTGGAGCTCGGTGCGCACGTCGTGGTATCTGACCAACCTGCTGCATCGGTTTCCGGACATGAGCGAATTCGATCAGCGCGCGCAAGAGTACGAGCTTCACTATCTGCAGTCGTCGAGACACGCCCAAGCCGCACTGGCCGAGCAGTATGCGGGTCTGCCGTTCGAATCGGCTGATACTTCCGTGATGGCGAGCGACCGAGATTTCATGTCTGCGCCAAAACCCGATGCACTTTTACCGGGCTACCCTGAGGGCCCACACCGCAGCCCAACGATGAAGATGAACCGCAATGAACGCTGAACGAGACTACGACGACATACCCGGCACCTACATGTTCGACGGCGATCACTGTCACATGGGCTATCACCTGAACATGTTCTGCAAGTCGCTGGACCTGGTACAGAACCGCGACGCCTTCCGTGCGGACCAGCCGGGCTATCTGGCCCGCTTCCCCGCTACGGCCGAACAGACGCGAGCAATCCTCGAGCGCGACTGGCTCGGCATGCTTCGCCTGGGGGGCAACATCTACTACACGTTCAAGCTCGCGATCCTCGACGGACTCACGATGCAGCACGCCGGGGCGGCGATGTCCGGCGCCGGCATGACGGTCGAGGATTTCCGAGCCATGATGGTTTCGGGCGGCCGCTCCATCACCAACAATCGCAGCAAGAGGGAGCATAGTCATGGCTGAACGATCATTCCCAGCCGCCGGGCTCGTCGGCGTCCAGCCATGCCTTGGTTGCGTCCTCCACAGCACTATGGACGCCCGCCGTCCCGGTGGACTCGGCCCAACCGCTCTTGACCGTCGGTTCGACAGTCGATCCTCGAACTCTGGCCGCGCTCCGGCCGCTGGACATCCCTACTCCTGCCGCCGGAGGCACTTTCATGGGCTGCTGCCGATTCCGTGGACACCGACCTAAGCTTTTTGAGCTTTCTCGAGAAGTGGGGCATCCCCTCCCCAGTGCGAGGCCTCTTTGAAGTGGCCTTTGCCAACCTTGCGTTCAATCCATCGTCGAAGGTCAACACGCGCAACAGTGACCGAGGTCCGCTGCTGCATATTTCCGGCACCGCCGATCACACGGCTCGCGACGTCACCACTCTCATTCGCTACGACTTCGTCGCGAAGCACATCCGATGCGACACACTGAGTGCTGCCGGACAAGCTCAATCGGCAAACTGCATGATGAAGCTTGTGGTGCCCGATTGTGCGCTCAGAATCTCGATCCCTTCGTCCATAAGTCGTACAACGACGCCTCCGCCGCCAGAAGATTCGACACGATCTGCGTTGCCTCTGGCAATCACGTCGCCGCCGCAGCTCAACACCCACGGACCTTGCGCTGACAATCTCCCGATGACGACTCCGGAGCCCAAACAGCTTGTCGGACATGGCCGGAGCGCGAACCGCAGCTGCCGCGAGCCTGCGTCGAAGCGAGCCTCCAGCACATCGACGCCTTCGTCCACGCGGACCAGCGCGGGGTTCGTCCGATGGGTCGGCTCCCATGGCTCGTTGTAGAGGCGCCAGAGCCCGTCGGGAACGTTAAGGCTTGCATAGGCCAGCAGCACGTTGCCGGCCATCGGCTCGACCAAGGTACGGTTGCCCTCCTCGTCTTCCGGTGAGTCGTTTCGCGGAAAGTAGAGCCCGCCATCGCGCCACGTCGGCGCCATGTGGCGATCGGCGTGCAGCAGCAGGCCCGCAAGCGTCTCGGCGTCGCCCATTTCCGATGCCCAGGTCGCCGCCCAGCCGAAGTCCGAATCGTCGTTGACGATCTTCTGGCCCATCACCTCAGGCCTCGGCGCGGACTTCACGGAGAGCGCGCCATCGCGGCCCGGCAGAAGCCAATCGTGGATCTGGGACGGATAGTGCTCGTGCACGAAGTCACGGTTCCACATGTTCATCAAGGTGCCGCACCACGCGTCCACCCACACCGCCTTTCCGACGTTCGGCCGCACCGTCTTCGTATCCTGCGACAGCATGATGTGGTAATGGCCGTTCTCCCCAACGCGGCCAAACTGCTGCCAGGCCTGCTGGTAGGCCGTCGTCACTTCGCTTGCTACGGAACCGCCCTTGAGCAGATCGTGCATGCGGAAGCCGAGGATCGCCGGCTGATTGCAGATCTGGAACACGCAATTTGGTTCACAGGCCACGCCCAGGTATCCGCTCTCCACCATCTGCCAGTAGATGTGTTCGTTGAGGCTGTTCTGGTCGTATTCGAAGCGGCGCTCCTTGCCGCCCCAGAAATAGGACCAGTACTTGAAAGTCAGCGCGCCCGGAGCAGCATAGCGGTCGTCACCGAACAGGTAGCTATAGAGCAACGCCATCGACTGTACATAGGCGCTGTACATGATGTTGTCGCGGCCGACCGGGTTCCAGTCCTCACTGTAGTTGTCTGACAGGTGCGCGTTGAAAACACTGCCGCCCCGGCCCACGCGTGCCCAGTACATCCAGACTTCGGGCAGCAGCATCTTCTCCATCAACCGCTCGAAGACCGGTTTGAACGCGCCTGGCGCCGCCGGAAGCCGATGCTTATGGGCCAGCGCCAACGCATAGGCCATGTAGGCCAACTGGAATCGATAGCCGCCGAAGTCGTCTTGCCCGGCACCTCGACCCTGCATTGACGACCAGTCGTTGACGGGCTGACGGGACAGGTTGGCGAAATGTCTCAGGTGGCCGGCTTGGCGGTCGGTGATCGTTTCGGAAATTGCGGGAAAGTTGTTCATCTAAGCACTCCGTAGATCAAGACGAAGCGGCTCGCCCGGCCAGGCCGCTGCGACACGCCGCGCGAGCCAGCCCGCAAGGCAGGCATTGACCTGCTCGGACTTCTCTTGCTGCATCCAGTGGCCGCTGTCGACAATGCGTTCTGAGAGGTCGTCGCACGCACTACGCATCGGGTCGGCAAGCTTTGATGACAGCGTCTCGCAGATCCAGTCGTAGCGCGCGTGCAGGAACAGCGCAGGCATGGCCAAACGCCCGCTCGACGGCGCCTGCGCCGCGAACGCCATGTTGTGCTGCGCATTCATGTACCAAGCGTCAGGCCCGAAGAAGCCGTTCGCGGCGAGCGCGCTCGCGTACTGGCTCAGTGCTTGCTCCGTCAAGACCGCCGCATCGCGGAGCACATCCGGCGCCGCAGGCGCGCCGCCGAACCAACCGCCCTCGCGCCGGAAGGTTGCCGTGCGATAGGGCTTTCCGTGGCCGGCCGGATTGCCGGAGCGCATGAGCGCCTTGATGGTACGCATGGTGTCGGCTTCCAGTGCGTGCCGGGCGTCATCGAAATGCGCCTGGTAGTAGAGCTGGTAGTCCCACTGACCGGCCGGGTAGGTCTCCTCGGGGTAGATCCTGCGGTCAACCAGCGGGACCAAGATATCAGGCGCGAACCCTTGCGGCAGGTAGGGCACGCAGAGATTGGCGACGCCCAGGCACTTGTCCGCGTGGTGGCTCGCCATGCTCCACACCACCGGCGCGCCCCAATCGTGCCCGACCCAGACCGCGGCATCTCCGCCCAAGTGGGCCAAAAGTTCGACCATGTCCTGCACCAGTGCCTCCATGGCGTAGTCGGCATGGCGCGGATAGACGCTCGACCGGCCGTAGCCGCGCATGTCGGGAGCCACCACGCGAAAGCCCAGCGCCGCGAAGCATTCGAGCTGGTTGCGCCAGCTGATCGCCAGTTCCGGCCAGCCGTGGATGAAGACGATCAATGGCCCGTCTACGGGGCCGGCCGCGAGGTAGTGAGTCGTGTGTCGCTCCGATTTGCACACTTGCTCGGTGATTGCGTTGGTCATGAGGGTGTCGTCCTTCGCATCACATGCCGAGATAGGCCGCCTGAACGGCCGGGTTTGCGAGCAGCTCGCTGCCGCCGCCCCCAAGCGTAATGCGGCCGGTCTCGATCACATAGCCCCGATCGGCGATCGAGAGCGCGGCCTGCGCATTCTGCTCGACGAGGAGGATGGTGCTGCCCTCCTCCCGCAGCCGGCGGACCACGCCGAAGATCTCCAGGGCGATCAGCGGCGCAAGGCCCATCGAGGGCTCGTCCAGAAGCAGGAGCCTCGGCCGCCCCATCAGCGCCCGGGCCATAGCGAGCATCTGCTGTTGGCCCCCGGACAGCGTGCCGGCAGCGAGGTGTCGGAACTCGCCGAGAATTGGAAACAATGCGTACATCGCCACCAGGTCGCCGCGGATCGCCGCAGTGTCGTCGCGCACGAAGGCGCCAAGCCGGAGGTTGTCTTCCACGCTCATCGGCCCAAAGACCTGCCGACCTTCCGGCACCTGGCAGATGCCTTGCCGCACCCGGCCGGCGGGCTGATTGCGCACGATCTCACGGCCGTCGAAGCGTATGGTGCCGCCCGTCACGGGCTGGACACCGGAGATGCTACGCAGCAAGGTCGTCTTGCCCGCGCCGTTGGCACCCACGAGCGCGACGAGCTCGCCTTCTCGAACCTCGAGGTCGATGCCGTGCAGGGCCTGTATGCGCCCGTAGTGGCTGGTGAGGCCATGAATTTCAAGCAGGCTCTTCATGCGGCGGTCCCCAGGTAGGCCGAGATCACGTCGGGATGGCGTCGCACCTCCTCGGTGGTGCCCAGCGCCAGCCGCTTGCCGTAGTGGAGCACCAGGATGCGATCGGATACGCCCATGATCAGCTTCATGTCGTGCTCGACCAGCACGACCGTCGTGCCGCCTTCGGCGATGCGTCGGATGAGCTGCTCGATTTCGGCGGTCTCGGTGTGATTGAGCCCGGCGGCCGGCTCGTCCATGAGCAGTAACCGGGGCGATGCGGCGAGCGCGCGCGCGATCTCCAGTCGCTTGAGCGCGCCGTAGGGCAACTGGCTGGCCTGCGAGCGCGCGTATTGCGCGACGCCGACGAACGTCATTAGCTCCAGCGCTCGTTCGCGGCAGGCGACGTCGGCGCGGCGCAGCGACGGCGGCCGCAGCATTCCACCCAGCAGGCTCGACGCCAGCGACAGGTGAGCTCCGATCATCACGTTGTCGACAGCGCTCATGTTCATGCAGACCTGCAGGTTCTGGAAGGTCCGGCTGAGCCCCAGCGCCGCAAGACGTTCCGGTGCGGCCCCCCCCACACTCTGGCCGAACAGCTCGACGTTGCCTCTGTCCGGCGTGTAGATTCCGGTCACGAGGTTGATCAAGGTCGTCTTGCCGGCCCCGTTCGGCCCGATGATGGCGTGCACAGTACCTTGATGGACATCGAAACTCAGGTCCTGGATCGCCTTTACGCCGCCAAAAGACTTCGACAGGCCATGGACGGTCAACGCATTCATGCCCGCCTCCCCGCAGCGCCGTGGGATTTCCCCGCGCCCCCAGGCTCCGTCTGCTTCCTCGTCTCCGCGCTACGACGCCGGCCGGCGAGGGCCGCTTGCAGCGAAGGCACGATTCCAGCGCGCATGAAGATCATGGCCGCGGTAAGGATTAGCCCCAGCAGCAGTGTCTCCCACGACTCGAAGGCATGCAGGAACTGGGGCAGCAGGGTGATGACTCCCGCGCCGACGATCGAACCGAATACCGAGGCCGTACCGCCAAGCACGACCATCATCACGAACTCGACCGAACGCGTCAGCCCGGCAGCTGCGGGTGTGAGGAACCCGACGTAGTGGGCCATGAGGCTGCCCATCACGCTCGCGACCATGGCAGATAGCACGAATACGCGCGTCTTGAAACGCGCCGCGTCGATGCCCACGATTCGAGCAGCGACCTCCGAGCCGCGAATGGCTTGCAGTGCGCGGCCCGCCGGCGACTCGACGAGATTGGAGGCCGCCCAGGTTGCGAGGAAAAGCACCACCGCCGTCAGGGCATACCACCCAGGCTCGCCCGAGAGCGTGAAGCCGAAAGCGGCCAACGGCGGCACCGCCATGCCGTCGGAGCCGCCCGTCCAGCGCGACTCGTTGTTGAAGACGATGGTGGCGATGAGCCCCAGCGAGAGGGTCGCCATCGCCAGATGGTGGCCCACCAGCCGCAGGATCGGCCGTGCGATTGCGAAGGCCAGCACGCCGGTGGCAGCGCCCCCCGCCGCGAGCGCCGCCAGCGGCGGCCAGCCGAAGTGCGTGGTCAGAATGGCCGAGGCGTAGGCACCGAAGCCGAAGAAGGCCGCATGGCCCAGGCTGATCTGCCCGGCATAGCCGAACAGCAGGTTCAGCCCGATTACGACGACCGCATTGATCGCGATTCGGATAGCGATGTCGTAGGCGAAGCTGTCCGGACCGAGCCAGGGGAACGCCAACAGCGCGATGACGAGGACGCCAAGACCGGCGTGGCGTGACTGCAGCTTCATACGCGCTCCGTGACTTTGGCGCCGAACAGCCCGCGCGGCATGAACATGAGCACCAACAGAATGAGAATGAAGGCGACCGCGTCCTTGTACGCGGCTGAGACATAGCCGGCCGCCAATGCCTCCATCACGCCGAGCGCGAGCCCGCCCGCGATGGCACCCGGGCCGCTGCCGATGCCTCCAAGCGCCGCGGCGGCGAATCCCTTGAGGCCCAGCACCACGCCCGCGTCGAAGCTCGTGAAGGTGATTGGCGCCGTGATGACGCCGCCGATCGCGCCAAGCGCGCCTGACAGCGCGAACGACACCATCAGCACACGGTCCGTACTGATTCCCACGAGTTCGGCCGCCAGGCGGTTGTGCGAGGTCGCGAGCATGGCCTTACCTGAAACGGTCCGGCCGAAGTACCAGGCGAGCGCGACGACAACCAGCAAGGTCACACCGAGCACCCACAGGCTCTGCGGAGCCAGCGTCGCACCGGCCACACGGATGGGCGCGTCGCCGGAAAACGCGGTCAGCGTGTGGTTGCCCTTGCCGAACGCGAGCTGCACGGCGCCACGAATCACAAGCGCGACGCCCAGCGTGACGATCAGGAGCGTGACCAGAGGCGCCCCGCGCGCGGGGCGGATGGCGAAGCGCTCCATGCACACGCCCGCGAGCACCGAGACCGCAATCGCGAGCGAGATCGCCAGCGGCAGACCGCTGCCGGCTTCCACCAGCGCGGACGCGGTCATCGCGCCCAGCATGATGAACTCGCCCTGGGCGAAGTTCACGATATGGCTGGCGTTGTAGATCAGCGCGTAGCCCAGCGCCGCAAGCGCGTAGATCGCACCGACCGTCAGGCCCGAGAAGAGGAACTGCAAGAGTTCGGAGAACATGATGGGCCGCGGCCTACTTCACCAGTTCGAAGCGACCGTTGCGCACCTCGATGATGCGCAGCGAATCGGTTTTGAGCCCGTTGTGGTCGGCGGCCGACATTGTGAAGATGCCGTTTAGCCCGACCAGGCCCTTGGTGCTTTCGATCGCGTCGCGCACCTTCGCGCGGTCGGTGCTGCCCGCGCGCTGAATGGCGTCGACCGCGATGGCCAGCGCGTCCGCCACGTTGCCGCCAAACGGCGAGGCGTCGGTCTTGTAGGCCTCCTTGTAGGTGCGGTAGTAGTCGAGCGACGGCTTCTTCTGCGGGTCGCTATCGGGCAGCGCATCAGGCACCACGAAGCCGGTGGTCGGCATGCGCACGCCCTCGGCCGCCAGCCCGCCGAGCTTGATGAACTCCTGGTTCACGGCGGCATGCGGCATGTAGACCGGCAGCTTCATGCCCATCTGCGCGTAGTTCTTGACCGCCATCGCCGGGCCGGTGCCGGCGCCGCAGAAGATCAGCATCGCCTGTGTGTCCTGCAAATTGCGCAGCCGCGTGAACTGCGGCGTGACGTCGGTGTCCTTGGGCCCGTAGCTTTCCTCGCCGACCACCGTGATGCCGAACTTGCTGGCCGCGGCGTTGACTTCCTTCTTGCCCGACTGGCCGAAGCCGCTGGTCTCCGACAGCAGTGCGATGCGCGTGATGCCGCGCTCCTTCATGTCCTGCAGGATGCGCTCGGCCACCATGCGGTCGGAGTGCGGGGTTTTGAAGACCCACTTCTTCACTGGGTCCACCAGCATCAGGCTGCCGCCCGTGGAGATGAAGGGAACGCCTGCGCGCTCCGAATACGGAACCATCGCTAGCGCCGGCGGCGAAACGGTGCCGCCCAGCAGGATGTCGACCTTGTCGGACTCGACCAGCCGCTTCGCGAAAGTGTTGGCGTTGTTCGGGTCCGACTGGTCGTCGTACACCGTGAGCGCGATCTTCCGGCCCAGCACCCCGCCCTTGTCGTTGAGGCGCTTGACGTGCAGCTCCAATGTCTTTTGCTGCGGGTCACCGATGAAGCCGACCGGGCCGGTGACTGACAGCACCGCGCCGATCCGGATGGGTTCGTCCTGGGCCGATGCGCCAAGGGCTGCGAAGCAGGCGGCGGCGAGAGCCGCGCTGCGGAGTAGACGACTGATCATGGTTCTCGTCTCCTAGTTCTGGTGGTTCGGGCTCATGCGCCCATACGCATCTGCAACTTGATGTGGCCCGGGGCCGATCGGCCTTCGAGCAGCGCGGTGAACAAGCCCTCGGCCTCGTCGAAGGGCACGGTGTGGACCCAGCCCGTGTCCAGGTCCGGCAGCATGGCCGCGGCTTCGCGGAACTCGGCCGGCGTGTATCCGAAGGAGCCCTTCAGCGTGCGTTCGCCGCCGATCAACGGACCGGCCGGCATCGCGAAGTCGGCGCTGTGCAGACCGACCAGCACGGCGGTTCCGCCAGCGCGGATCTTCATCGCCGCGTCCTTGCGCGTGCCGACGGATCCGACGGTGTCGAAGACCACGTCGTACACGCCATCGATTCCCGTCGCGGTGAGGTCGGCTCCGCCTTCCTTGGCGAAGGCGAGGCGTTCGGGCGAAAGATCGGTCACCGTGATGTCGCGCACGCCGAAGCGCTTGAGCACGAAGAGCATCGACAAGCCGATCGAGCCCGCGCCCAACACCGCCACCGGCCCTAGCGCGGGCGGTGCGAGCCGAAACGCGTGCAGCGCCGTCGCGATCGGGTCGGCCATCGCCGCCTGTGCGCCGGTGGTGTTGCCGGCCGGCACCAGGTTGCCCTCGGGCACCGCGACCGTCTCGGCAAAGCCGCCGCTGCGGTGCACGCCGATCACCTGGCGGCGCTCGCACAGGTGCGCCCGCCCTTCGCCGCAGGCGCGGCAATGGCCACAGGCCAGCAGCGGGTTGACGATCACGCGCTCGCCGGTATCGAGTCGCCGGCCGACGAACTCGTGGCCCAGCGTCATCGGCGCATTCGCCTTGGGCCGCTCGTCGCGAACGATGCACATGTCGGTGCCGCAGATGCCAGCCTGCAGCACCGTGACCATGACCTCGCCGGCGCAAGGGCGTGGCGATGCCACGTCAAGCTGGCGCACCTTTGCGTCCCCCAGATAGACCAGTGCCTTCATGCTGTCGCCCTCGGACGGCGCGACGCCAGGCTCGGGTACCGCATCATCGATGCGCCTCCGTCCACGTAAAGCGTCTGCCCGGTCACGTAGGCGGCGTCGTCGCTTGCGAGGAAGGCGACGGCGGCAGCAATGTCATCCGGCCGTGCGGGCCGGTGGAGCGGAATGTTGTCGAGGAACTCACCGCGCGCCGAGGGATTGGCCAGAAGGCGCGCCACCATCGGCGTGTCGGTCAGGCCCGGTCCAACTGCGGCGACGCGAATGCCGTGCGCCGCCAGTTCCAGCGCCGAGACGCGGCTCAGCATGTCGACGCCGGCCTTGGCGGCGCAGTAGGCCGCAAGGCCCTCGCCGGGCTGCTGCGCATTGGTCGATGCGATGTTGACGATCACGGCGGGCCCGCCCTGCGCGATCATCTGGCGCGCCTGGGCTTGCGACGACACGAAGACGCCGGTCAGGCAGACGTCCATCACTCGCTGCCAGCTTTCCATCGTGGTGTCCACCAGCAAGGCGCTAGCGCCGACACCGGCCGCGTTCACGGCAATATCGAGACGGCCGAAGCGCGCGACGACCTCCGCAACGGCGCGGTGCATGTCATCGACACTGGCCACGTCGGCCACGACGCCCAATGCGTCGCCACCGATGGCGCCGGCCGTCGCGCGCGCCGCTGATTCGTCGCGGTCCAACGCGACGATGCGGGCGCCTTCGTCGGCAAGGCGACGGCAGATTGCCTGTCCGATACCGGAGCCGGCGCCGGTGACGAGCGCGACGCGCCCTTCAAGTCTGTTGGAGAGGCTCATCTCACGCCTCCAGGTCGTCTGCGTACGGAACGAAGTTCCTGTCCGCCGCCTGCTCTGCCATGCGGCCGACGAAGCGCTGGGTGATGGGATGCATCACGCTCGGATCGGTCATGACGTTCACGCAGGCGGGCTTGTTGGAAGCAAGCGCGCGTTCGAGTGCCGCATCGAGATCGGCCACGTCCTCGACGAACTCGGCATGACAGCCGAAGCCGGCCGCCGCCTGATCGTAGCGGGTGTGCCCGAGCTCGCTCACCATGCGCTTGCCCTCACCGTACATCAGGTCCTGGCCGTGGGCGGACATGCCCCACATCTGGTCGTTGTTGATCACCACGACCACAGGCAAACGGTGCCGCACGAAGGTGTCGAACTCGGCGAAGTTGAAACCCACCGACCCGTCGCCGGTAAAGCAGACCACGCGCCGGCCTGGGTTTGCCACCTGGGCTCCGACTGCCAACGGCAGGCCCTCGCCCATCGAACCGACATAACCGTGACCGAGCCATCGGCCCGGCGCGTCGCTATGTGCGGTCATGTCGATCCAGGAATGCGATTCTCCGCCGTCCAGGCACACGACAGCGTCGCGCGGCAGCGCCTGTGCCACCGCTAGAGCCAGGCGGTAGGGATGCACTGGGCCGCTCTCGGTCTTCGCCGCCGCGGCGTAGTTCTGCTTCGACGCCGCGCCCACGCCGCACAGGCGCTCGGCCCAGGCCCGGGTGTCGGGAAGCGGCCGGTCTTCGGTGGCTTCCAGCAGCGCGCGCAGCGTTTCTCCGCAATCCGCGGACACGGCGAGATCGACCTCGCGGATGCGGCCGATGTCGCCCGGCTCGATGTCGACTTGCACGATGCGGGCTTCGGGCGGCAGGAAAGACTTGCGGCGCCCGCCAGTGTAAATGCCGAAGCGCGCGCCAAGAACCAGCAACACATCAGGCACTAGGCCCTGCCCACGCGCCGGTGCGAGCGTGGCATAGCCGCGGCCCCAGAGCGGATGGTCGGTCGGCAGGACGCCGCGCGACTTGCCGTTGGTCAGCACCGGGATGCCCGAACGCTCGGCGAATGCGCGCAGTTCCTTCGCGCAACCCGAATAGAGAGTGCCACCACCCGCCAGGATGACGGGGCGCTGCGCGCTGCGCAGCAGCTCGACCATGCGAGCTACGGTCTGCGCATTGGGCGCCGGGCGGGTCGGCACTGCTTCGCCGTCGAGATGGCGCACCTCGGTCTCTTCGAGCAGGCCAAACATGATGTCGATGGGCACCTCGACATACACCGGGCCGGGCTTGCCGCTGCTCGCCTTGCGGATCGCCTGCCCCAGCAAGTCGGCGAGGCGGTTGATGTGCGGCACCTGGATCGCCCACTTCGCTACCGCGCGCATCACGGCCATCTGGTCCACGCCGCCGTTCACCGGCAGCGAGTCCACGTCCTGTAGCGCCGGAGCGCCGCCGATGACCAGCATCGGCACGCAATCGGCGAGCGCGTTGGCCACCGGCGACACCACGTTGGTGATGCCGCCGCCTGCCGTGATCATCGCAACGCCGATCCGCCCGCTGCTGCGCGCATAGGCCGAAGCAGCGAAGCCCGCCGCCTGCTCGTGCCGCGTGTCGACCACGCGCATGCCCGCATCGCGCGCGGCCTGGTAGGCCGCGTCGAGGTGGCCACCGTGAAGCGTGAATGCAGTGTCGACGCCGAAGCGCCGAAGCACATCGATCAGGATCTGACCGCCGTTGAGTTTCGCCAAGTGAGTTCTCCAGAACACTGCCGCGTGCGTGTGCGGCGCCGAGAAAAGACAGACCGTTGAAGCAGCCTGCTGCGTTCGTTGGACTTTAATTAAACGCGTTCAATAAAAGACTAGTGTTTACCCTTGAGGCAACGAAACCGTCTGCAACGCGTCAATCAGCGGCGCCGCGGGCATGCCCCTGACGAGCCCACTTCTCCACCAGCGCGTCGATCACGCAGCCGACCATGCTTTGGGTGGAAGACCAGCTCATGCTGGGCGTGACGCGCGGAAACGCGATCACGCCGTGCACCGCAGCGATGAGCGTGTCCACCGCAAGGCACGTCGCGATCGGCCGTGCCGGCAGTGATGCCAGGAACTCGTCGACGACGCGCGTGTAGAGGGCCAGAGAGCGCAGGACGCTTGCGGAACGTCCGAAGGGCGTCCCCTCGACGGTGTGAATCGCCGCCCTGCTCGGCGGGCCGGAGAACAGGACGTCGAAATGGTCGGGATGCTCGAGCCAGTACCGCGCGGCGGCCAGGTAGACATCGCGTACGCACCGCGTCGGGTCAGTGGTATGCCGCGCCGCTTCCTCCATCGCATCCGTTGCCGCGTTCATGTCGAGTTCGCGGATCGCAACGATCAGGGCTCGCTGGTCATGGAAGTACTGGTAGATCGAAGCCGGCGAATAGCCTGATTCGGCGGCGATCTTACGCATCGACATCGCGCCGCCACCTTTGCCGGCGAGGATGCGCCGGCCAGCGTCGATGAATGCCTGCTGGAGCCGGGCCCGATCCTCTTCGGTATAGGCCCTGCGCCCGGTCATGGCCCCGGCAGCAGAAGGCCGGATGCGTTCACTGCCTCCGGTGATGAGCAAATGTCGCGCGCGCCTTTCGGATGGTCCAGGTGCATGGCGCCCCCTACGAGCAATGAGAGGACCACAAGCGGGCCGAGTGCGCAAAAGATCAAGCGAGCACGGCCTTGTCGTTCAACGCCGCTGCCGGCGCAACACAGACGTCCTAGCAACGACCGTTCCGACTTCCAACTGTTGCGCAAACGGAGCCACCACACCAGAGCCGGACTCGCAAGCAGCGTGAGCAAGGCGCAGCACAGCATGATGCCCCTACCCCAAGCGCTGTCGGATCCTGTCTCCTACAGCTTCGGCGTCGAGAACCTCTGAAAAGTGCGCTTCGTACCGCCCGCCCGGCCCCATGAGGTAGGTGAAAGCGGTGTGCGGTACGACGTAGCCGCCGGGCGCAACTCTGTCTTCGACCGGCGAGGCGAAGATCCGGTATGCCCTCTTAGCGGCCTCGACCTGCTCCGCGGAACCGGTCAGGCCGACAAATCCTCCGGGGTATTGCGAGAGAAAGAGTCGCATTGCAGCCGGACCGTCTCGCGCGGGATCGACGGTCACGTAGAGCGGCTGCACGCGAGATGCCAGCGGGCCCAGCAGCTCGAGGGCACGACCGAGCTTGCCGAGTTCGCGCGGGCAGACCACCGCGCAGTGCGTGAAGCCGAAGAAGACAAGTAAATGCCGATCGCCATAGCTGCGTTCATTGACCGGCTGGCCAAAGTGATCGATCAGGTCGAACGCGCCGCTGATCGGTGTGGTCCGCCCAGGTTCCGCTGGCGTGGCCCCGCCGCTGCAGCACGAACGCACTGGAGCAGGAGTAGTTTGGGTCATTTTCGTATTTTAACTGAACGCGTTCATTTAAAATGGGGGTTTTCCCGGCGCACGCCTATACTTTTCTATCCGTCTTCGACGCTCGCCCCACTAGATGCTGCTCCGCACCATGCCCTTTCGACACCCCAAAACCGAAGTTCTGAGTCGCGCGCGCACCCCTGAGGACAAGGCTAGGGTCAGAGAGGCATTCATCGCCGCGGGCCGAAGACTCTTCGCACAAGAAGATCCATCGCGCATTTCGGTAAGGCGCATTGCGGCGGAGGCCGGATACGCGCCGGGAGCGGTCTATCAATATTTCGCCCACCAGCAGGACCTGTTCTTTCAAATCCGCGCGCACGACATGCACGCCGCCACGGAGGAGCTTCGGCAACTGATCGCTCGCACGCGTGATCCTGCAAAGCGTGTCCAGAAACTATTCATCGGGACGGCCGACTACTGGCTGAGCCACATGGAAGAGTTCTTGATCATCTTCCCGGCGCCTAGCGCTCGTGCGTCAGCACCGGTGGCTGAAGGTGTTCCATTCGGCAAGTCTGAAGTGGTTCGTGACAGCCTTGACCTCTACTACGAGACCGTCGACGAATTCTTCAAGACGCTACCTCATCCCCCGATGCCGGCTCGACTTGCTGCAGATATGTTGATCGCAGCCGTGCACGGCACCATCGTCTTTCCTTGCATGACCAGGACCATGGACTGGTCGGATACTCGGACAATGGTGACGAAGCTGGTAACGACGATGGTTCATCAGTGGGCCACAACGAAGCCCACCACCTCCTAGATCTCCGCCACTAGAAAGCATATGCCCGCGCGAACACTCAATTCATTTGCATGAGCACGTCCCTCACGCGATCGAGCGCCGGGTCGATGTCTGCCTCGTCAATGGCACCGTAGCCAAGCATCAGCCCGGCGCGCGGCGCCGAGAAATGAAAGAACGGCGCTAGCGGATAGAGTCCCACGTCGACGCGCCGCGCCAGTGCCATCAGCCTGTCCACGTCGAACTCGCGCCGGCACATCGCCGCTAGGTGGATGCCGGCCGTGGCGGGAACCAGTTCGAACCAAGGCGCCAGGTCATCCGCGAACCGTCGCAATATTCGCTCGCGCCGCGCCGCGTAGGCGGCGTGGCAGCGCCTGATGTGCCGGTGCAAGTCGCCGTCAGTGATGAATTTCGCTAGAGCCCACTGGGCAGGCGTGGAGGTGTGCCAGTCGGCCAGGTGCTTTGCCGTGCCAACCGCTTCCAATACGGCCGGCGGTGCGACAAGGTAGCCCAGCCGCAGTTCCGGCGACAGCGTTTTTGAGAAAGTCCCGACGAAGGCCACGCTGCCGTGTGCGTCCATGCGCTGCAGCGAGTCAGTGGGGCGGCCCTCGTAGCGGAACTCGCTGTCATAGTCGTCCTCGATTACGACCGCGCCCAATGCCGCCGCACGCGCCAGCAGGGCCTTGCGGCGGCGCTCGCTCATCGGCATTCCCAGCGGGAACTGGTGCGCAGGCGTCACGTAGATCAGCCGCGTGCCGTTGGGAATGCACTCGACCACCATGCCCTCGCTGTCGACCGGAACGCCGACGACGTTCGCGCCTTGCGCGCTAAAGAGTAGCCGCGCCGGCGGGTAGCCGGGCTCTTCCATCGCAACCGTGCTGCCGGGCTCGACCAGCACTCGCGCGACCAGGTCGAGCGCCTGCTGCGCGCCATTGGTTACCAGGACGTCCGACGCCGCGCAGCGCACACCCCTCGAAAAGCTCGCATGCCGCGCGATGCCGTCGCGCAATTCGTGCAGCCCTTCGGCGTCACCATATAGCCCGCGCGAGCGAGCGCCCTGGCGCAGCGCATGTAGCACGCAGCGGCGCCAGTCCGCATGGGGAAATAGATTGCGCGCTGGCGCGCCGCCGATGAACTCGTAGCGGGAGCTGCCGGCCGGCGCCGGGTGCCGCAATGGAGTGCTCATCCCCCGCCAGTGCTCGGCCATGGCCGCCCCGGCCAACGGACGGCACGGCGATAACGCTGACGGCTTGCGCGCCACCCCTTCGGCGACGAACGTGCCGCTACCGACGCGTCCTGTCAGCAACTTGTCGAAGGTCAGTCGGGCGTAGGCCTCCGAGACCGTCTTGCGCGACAGCCCCAACTGCTCCGCCAACAGGCGCGAGGGCGGCAACTTTTCGCCCGCAGCGAGGCGGCCGACGCGGATGGCTTCCTTCAATTGCCGGTACAGCTGCCCTGTCAGGTCCTTGCCACCCTCGATGACGACGTGCAACTCCATCGGATTGGTCTCCTGTGAATGCTCCGGATTGGCTGCCTCCGTCGGCGCGCTCCCCTCCTAGCATGGAGCCACATTGAACCACTTCCAACAAAGGATACCGCCATGCAAACCCGCCTCGATTTCTACAAGGCCTCTCCCGATGCCCTCAAAGCGTTGATCGCGTTCGAAGTCGCCATCGGCAAGCTCGGCCTGGAGCCCACGCTCATCGACTTGGTGAAGCTCCGCGCCTCGCAGATCAACGGGTGTGCCTATTGCGTCGACTTGCACACCGCCGACTTGCGCAAGGCTGGCGAGACAGACCGCCGTCTGGCCACGCTCAGCGTGTGGCACGAAACGCCATTCTTCACCGAGCGCGAACGCGCCGCTCTGGCTTGGACCGAGGCTGTGACGCAGGTGTCGCTCATGCACGTGCCGGACGCCGCCTACGAGGCGTTGGTTGCGCAGTTCAGCGAAGCCGAACAGGTCAACCTGACCATGGCAATCAACGCCATCAACAGCTGGAACCGGCTGTCGATCGGCTTTCGCAAGACACTGACTGCGTGAGGTTCCGGAATTGACCGCCGAGGATCCTGCAACCGCTGGCTCACGGCTTGGCCTGTACGCTCTCATAGCCGCCCTGCCCTTCACCGACTTCCTGCAGACCGGGCTGGTCGCCTTCGGCGCCGCACCGGCCATGGGCGACCTCGGCGCCAGCCCGGAGGAATACAGCCTCGTCGCTACTGCGTATGCCGTAGTGGCCATCGGCATCATCGCCAGCCACCGCTGGTTGCTCGAGCGGCTGGGTTGGCGCACTCTGATGACAGCCTCGGCCGCGGCGCTCGCCTCAGGCGCGCTGGTTTGCGCTTTCAGCGGGACCCTGCTGGTATTCGCACTCGGCCGCATCACGATGGCCCTCGGGTGCGCATCGTTCATGACGGCCGGGCGCGTGCTGGTGAACCAAATTCCACCGTCGCCGCACCGCTTCACCGGCATCAGGTTTTTCGCGGCCGGGCTCGCATGGGGGCTGGTCGCCGGGCCGCTACTGGGCGCCCAAGCGCTGTCGCTTTACGGTTGGCGAGCTTCGTTCGTTGCGCTGCTCGTGCCCGCAGCCCTCCTTGCCGTGCTGGCGGTCTTCGTGCTCGACGACAGGTTGGTCACCATTCCGGCGGCGAATTCGCAATCGGCGCCCGTTACCCTGCTCGCGCTGATCGCGCTGATCACTGGCAGCTTCGTGTTGCTGCATGCGCTGCAGCGGTCGACCTTTGACCATTTTGACCATCCCGCCTTCTTGTGGGTCGGCGTTGGTCTCTCCCTACTCGCGCTCGCAGCCTTCGTTCTGCTGCACAACCTTGGCACGGCGCACCCGCTAATCCGTTTCCGCGCGCTCGCCCACACACGCTACCTCGCGGGGCTGGCCATGTTCACTGTGGCCTACATCGTGCTCGGCGCCAACAATGCGATGCTGCCGGTACTGTTGCAACGCGCGCTCGGCGTGCCGCTCGAAATCGTGGGCCGATTCCTGGCGTTGGGGGCGCTCGGCAGCGTGCTGACGTGGATCGTGCTGTCGCGCCTGCTGCCGCGGCACCCCGGGCCCACGCGCTACTACATCGCCGGCTTCGGTGCGCTTTTGCTGTGCGGCGCTCAACTGGCAACTCTGAGCGAATCGGCAAACCCGTGGTCGGGCGCGGTGCCCGCGCTGTTCTGCAACAGCGCCTTCGTTATCCTGGTGCTCGCCACAACAGCAATGCAGACCTTCCAGAGAGTTCAGCACAACGACGCCACCTTCTCGCACGCCAACCAGGTAAAGAACATGCTGGCCCAATTCGGCGTAGCTGCCGGCATGACGTTGGCCACGCTTTGCCTGCAATGGCGTGGAAGCTTGCACTACACGCGCATCCGTGAAACCCTGTCGGCGTCGAACATCACCGCGCAGCAGACGCTCGACCGGCTGACGCAGTACTACGCCAGCGCCCAAGATCCGATACTTGCGCCGCGACTGGCCATGGCTCACCTTGGTGAAATGGTCGCGCAGGAAGCCTCGTTCGGTGCATCGCTCGACTACTTCGTCGTTGTCGCTATCTTCGCCAGCGCATGCCTCTCCGCGTTGCTGGGATACGAGGCGTGGCAATTGCTCCACCGCCAGCGACCACCGCAGTGAGTCGATCTTCGCGGGAATCGCTGGCGCGGACGCCCGACCCGCGGACAAGTTCAGTTTTCAGGGAGCAAGGAGAGCGAGCCGCCTCTTCCAGCGTTCGCAGCAAGGGCTCCCGTCGCGTCGTCAGGGTGTCCACGCGCATGCCGAGAGTGATGCCCATGTGAGGCTGTTTCGCGATGTGTGCGCCAGTAGTTCGTTACGGCTTTCTCAATATCAACTTCTCGACGGTCGCCAGCGCTCGACTTGGGCCACTCGACGCAACCTGGGGCAAGCTCGCGCAAAGGGCGCCGCGTTCGGCGGTTCCGGACGTGCCGGTAGTTCAGCACCCCCGCGCACGGTCCACGCACCCCCTTGGGCGGTATTGGCCCATCCCGCTCCACCACGCGTAGCTTGCAGTACGCCTATTGCGCGGGTACGCTCCTTGCTCACTACAGCTTATGGACGCAATTCCCAGGATGAATGATGGCGAACTCGATCTGCAACATCTGCAGATCTTCGACATCCTGCTTGCAGAGCGCAATCTGACCCGTTGTGCGCGCGTGCTCAACATGACGCAGCCTGCGCTGAGCAAGACACTGGCGCGCCTTCGCCTTTACTTTGGAGACCCTCTCTTCGTGCGCGTTGCGCTCAAGATGGAGCCAACCCCCAAAGCCCTCGAACTGGCAAAACCCGTACGCGCCATTCTTGATAGTGTGCGGGCACTACGCTCAGATCATGCGCCCTTCGACCCCCAGGTTTCCGAGCGGAGATTCAGCTTCTTCATGATCGATGCCGCCGTGGTCCAGTTGCTGCCGCCGCTGCTCGCGATCCTTCGCGTCGAGGCCCCCAAGGTGCACGTGCAGGCCGTTCCATGCGATGTCCATCACCTGGACCAATGGCTCGAATCGGGTCTGGTCGATCTGGCAATCGGCTCCTTCGCATCGCTGACGCAAGGGATCAGGCGTCATCCTTTGTGGACAGAAAGCTATGTCTCCCTGTTCCGCAAGGGGCATCCTCGACTCAATGCCGAGACCTTAGTGGCGCCTTCAGACGAAGCAGAGACGCCCACGGCACTCGAGCGCTTCGTTGCCGAACAGCACGCACTCGTTTCCGTTGCAGGCACCGGCCACGGGTACGCAAATGCCGAGCGCCTGCTCGAAGCTACGCTACCGCGCGGCCACATCGTGTGCCGCGTGCCGACCTTCGCCGCGGCCGCGCACATCGCAAGGAACTCGGACATCGTCGCGACCGTGCCGCGCACGCTGGGAGTCGCTCTAGCCCATGACCTGGACCTGGTCGCAGTCGAGCCGCCCCTCCCGTTGCCCAGCATGGAGATCGCGCTCTACTGGCACGACCGCTTCCACCGCGATCCGGGCAGCCAATGGCTGCGCGGGGTGTTCCGCCGCCTGTTTCTGCGCGACGCCGCTCAGGCCGCCTGAGCTTCGGCCAGCGGGACGGATGCCGCCGCGGCCGGCTTTCGAGCTTCGGGATTGAGGATCAGGTCGAGGTCCAGCAGGTAGCTGCCATCGCCCTGCTTCACCCACTCGCCCACCAGCGACTCGCGCACGCCGAAGACCGCATCCGAATCAAGGTAGGGATCGCCCTTGCGGAACACGTGGGTCACCAGCGTCTGGAAGCCTGGTGCCTTCACCATGAAGTGCAGGTGGGCCGGGCGCCATGGATGGCGGCGCGTGGCACGCAGCATGTCGCCGACTGTGCCGTCATCGGGAATGGGGTAGGCCACTGGGGCGATGGTGCGGAAGTGAAAGCGGCCCTGCGCGTCGGCGTGGAGCACGCCGCGCGCCTGGGCATGGTCCAGCTCCACGTGCTGGACGTCGTAGTGGCCTCCACTGTCGGCCTGCCAGACATCGAGTGTTGCGCCGGCGATCGGGCTGCCGTCGAGCGACCGCACCGTGCCGCGCACCAGGCAAGGCTCGCCGCTGGCGCCGTTGCCGACATCGCCGCCGTTTTCGTAGTGCGGTGCACCCTCGACATGGAAGGGTCCGAACACGGTTGACTCGGTGCAGCCGGCCGGCTTGTCGTGGTTCATCATGATGGTGAGCATCGACAGGCCCAGTGTGTCGCTCAGCAGGATGAACTCCTGCCGCTTGTCGTCGCACTTTTGGCCGGTCGCCGTGAGGAACTGGATGCCTTGCATCCACTCTTCCTCGGTCAATTCGACCTCGCGGGCGAAATCGTGCAAGTGCTGCACGAGACTCGTCAGGACGTGCTTCAGGCGTGGACTGGGCGTGTCCGCGAATCGTTCGATCACCGCCTCGGTGATGGTGTGCTGATTGAGAGTGCGCATGGGTGGGGTCTCCTTGGATTGAGCGGGTCGAAGGTCAAAGAGGGCATAGCGCCATGACCCAGAAGCGCGTGCCCTGCGGACGGTTGCGTGCGCCGAACTCGGACTGGATGCGAAGCGTCAGCGAGAAATTCGGGTTGAAGCGAAAGCTGGTGAAGGGCCCAAGCGCGTTGACTCGGCCTTTGCTGCCCTTCACCGCGACGCCGTTCACTTCGTCGTCGGTGGTCTGGCGATAGATGTAGCCATTGACACCGACCAGCAGTTCCAGCATCGCACGGTAGCCGGCACTGAACTCGATCGAGGCTTCGTTGCCGGATTGGTAGCCGGTCGCCTTGTTGCGGTCATTGAAGCCCCAGCGGAACTTCGCGCTGATGTCGCTGCGCGGAGTCGGAAACCAGGTGAACGCATAGACCGGCGCGATCTGGTCGTAGTTGCGGCCGGTGTTGACGTAGTCGTGCACGTCGTAGCTCCCGGTGCGCAGGTTGGTCTCGACGCCCAGCGTCTGGTGGAAGGTCGTGCCGTGCCAGCCGAGGATGATCGGGGAGAACGACAGGTCGGACAGCCCGGTCCGCTGTCCGCCGCGATCCAGCGGCAGCAACGGCGCGGGCCGCGCGACGCCGAGCCTGAGGTCGACCGCGCTGATCGGCTGGACGATCCGCGTCTCAACGTTGGCGCCGAGAAAGACGACGCCCGGCCACACATAGGACAGCCGCGGGGCAACCACATTGGACTGCAGCCGGAAGTCAGCGAAGCGAGGGCTGTCGTGGCCGGCGTTGTCCTTGAACTGCGAAGCCGTGTAGTGCTGATAGAACAGCAGCCAGTGGGCACCTTCGGGCAGCATGTAGCCGGCGAAGGTGTTGTCGACGCCAATCGGATAGGAATTGCCCCCGCCCTCGGTGGCCGAAGCAGTACCTGCCGAGCCCCAGCAGGCGGCGAGCGCGAACAGCGCGCCCAGTTGCGAGCTGCGAGGGTTCATGGCGCAGGCCGGTCGCCGTCGAAGGCGTTCTGGAGCAACTGCCGGATGGCCCGCGCCTCCAGCGGCCGCGGGTTGGGATAGCGGTTCTCCATCGCCAAGGCGCAGGCCCGGTCGAGGTCGCTGCCGCGAAGGCCGAGGTCCTTCAGCGTCATGCTCGCGCCAGCGCCCCTGGCGAGATCGAACACGCCCTGCGCCGCATTCGTGCATCCGAGCGCCTGGGCGATGCGCGCCATGGCCTCCGGCGCCGCGGGGGCGTTGAAGGCGAGCGCATGCGGCAGCACGATGGTGTGCACCTGCGCGTGCGGCAGGTCGAAGCTGCCGCCGAGCGTGTGACACAGCTTATGGTGCAGGCCCACGCCGGCACCGCTCAGCGCGGTGCCGCAGAGCCAGGCGCCATACAGCGCGTCGGCACGGGCGGCCGAGACCTTTGCAGCATCCGCGCTCGCGAAAGCGGGCAGCGCACGGCCGAAGGCGGCGATCCCCTCCTGCGACATCAACGCAACGACCGGATTGATGTCGGCGGCATAGAGACTCTCGGCCGCATGGGCCAGCGCATTCATGCCGCTGGTGACGCTGATCTCCAGCGGCAGCGAGCGGGTGAGGTCGATGTCGTAGATCACAGTGCGCGGACGCACGCGTGTATCGCTGCCGGTCTTCTTGAGGCCGGCCTCGGTGATGCCGTAGATGGCGGTCATCTCGGAACCGGCGTAGGTGGTCGGTATCGCAAGGATCGGCAGGGCCGACTCCAGGGCGATCGCCTTGCCGAGGCCGATGGTGGATCCGCCGCCGACGGCCACCGCGCAATCGGCGCCGAGGCGCCGGGCGAGCGTGCGGGCCTCGCGGGCTGTCTCGATCGGCACGTGCATCTCGGCGCGATCGTAGATGCCGACGCAGGCGGTGCCCAGGATCGATGCGACGCGCTTGGCTTCGGAGCGCTGGCCGGGCGTGCTGAGGACGAGGGCGCGGGTCGCGCCGAGAGTGTCGATCTCGGCAGGCAGATGGTCGAGCGTGCCGGTTCCGAACACGACGCGCTGGGCGTGGGTGGAATGAGTGAAGGTCTTCATGCAAGCACGCTTTCCTGCGCGGTGCGCGCATGTCCATGCCGAGCGCGGTCGACGAAGCGGATGCGCAGTTCGTCGCCGGGCGAGGCGTCCACCTCGTCTTCCGCCAGAAGTCGCACCATCCGCCGACTTGAGCGCCGGTCGTCGCGCACCTGCAGCAAGGCCGGAATCCAGGGGGCCACCGAGCCGCTGCGACGAACCGCGCCGACATAGTCGGCCTCGGCCGGTGCGCACATCGCGCTTGCCAGGGCGGCGTCGATGCGCCGGCGCGAGGCGCGTGATGCCCGTGAAGCGCGAGTGATGGTGCCGGTCATCTCGTGCGGCCGCTGCAGCACCGACGACGCACCGGCCAGGTCCCCGATCTGGATCAGGCGCCGCGCTTCGGTGGAAGAACAACGCACGGCCTCTTGGGTGCCGGGCACCGCGTCGAGCGCTACGGGCGCCACGCTGAAGCCGAGCGCCAGTCCAAGCGCCGAGAGATAGGCGACCGTGCCGACGCGCCCGCGTCCGCAGGCGAAGTTCTCGCCGACGATCAGCTCGCGCATGCCCAATTGCATCAACAGTGTGTCGCGCACGAACGCCTCGGCGTCTTGCTGGCTTCTCTGCTCGTCGAAGCGCAGCACCAGACAGTGGTCAACCGCTTCGGTAGCAGCCAACAACTGAATGCGATCGTCCACGCTCGACAACAGCCTGGGGCATGCATCCGGCCGGACGACCGCACGGGGATGCGGGTCGAAGGTCACCACCGCGGTCGGAAGCCCGAGCCGTTCACCCCGTGCTCGCAGTTGTCGGAGCACCTTCGCGTGGCCGCGGTGGACGCCATCGAACATGCCGATCGAGACGACCGCGCCCCCGGGCGAGAAACCACAGGAGTCAGTGATAACCTTCATAGCGCCACCTCAGATCGCGAGGGTGCTGTTGAGCGCAAGCTTCTCCTGATGCCGCGCGGCGTCCATCGCCTTCGCGTAGTCGGCCGTGGCCTTGTAGTCGGTGTTGTCGTCGATCTCGGACTCGATGCCGCAGACCTGGCGCGCCAGCTTGCCGTAGGTTCCGGAACC
This sequence comes from Variovorax sp. P4_B11, assembly GCF_056402355.1. Classification (NCBI taxonomy): domain Bacteria; kingdom Pseudomonadati; phylum Pseudomonadota; class Betaproteobacteria; order Burkholderiales; family Comamonadaceae; genus Variovorax; species Variovorax sp. P4_B11. The sequence goes on along the minus strand of NZ_JBFUHO010000017.1, from coordinate 90,514 downwards.
CGAGAACTCGGCGCGCTGCATCGTCAACATGCGAATGCTCTGCAGTGGCGTGCCGTTGAAGTTCTCGAACACGAAGAGCCGGCTGCCCCAGTCGGTCAAGAACAGGTCGCGAATCACGCGGCCGATACGAAGGCGGTCCTTCGGCCGGCCGACCGGTCCGGAGTTCATCTTCTCGAACAGCGTGTTGAGCTTCGAGTCTTCCCACTGATCCTCAGTGGCGAAGAGCAGCGCGCTGCGGCCCGACAGGTCGACCAGTTCGTAGATCATCTGCGAGAAGTTCTCGAGGTACAGCGCACGGCCGAAGTCGTAGATCAGGATGTTCGGCTTGTAGAGCCCGCCCGGCGTATGGAAGCCGAGTTCCTCGCTCGCCACCACGTGCGCCAGCATCGCCTGGTGGAAGCCGATCAGCTTGGCCACCCGCGTCTGCACCGCCGGGATCTTGCTGGTACCGATGTGTTCGGTGATGAGCACGGCAAGTCCGGCCATCAGTTCGGCACGGACCATCTGGCGGACCAGCGCATGGTAGTGCAGCCAGTCGAAGACGCGCTGCGGATAGAGCTTGGCATGCTCGGGATTGCCGAGATGGAACACATGCGACCAGGGGATGAAGACGTGGTCGAACACGGTCATGCCGTCGAGCTCGTCGCCCTTGGAGGCCAGCGGATGCTCGACCGCGTCCTCCTTCACCAGGCTCTCGCGGCACACCACGCTGAGGCCCTTGGTGGCCACCGGCACGGCGGCAAAAATGATCTGGTCACCCGGAATGCCCGGGCGGAAGAAGACGCCGATATGGACCCAGTCGGCAAAGGCGGTGCCGGTCGACACGGCCTTGACACCGTCGACCACGATGCCCAACTCGTTGCGCTCGATCACACGCAGACCCGGGGACCTGGCCTGCGCATCGGGCGTGGAGCGGTCCATCTGCGGGTCGACGAAGTTGGGCGCGCAGTTGTGGTCGCGCTGGCGCACGAATTCGGCGAATTTGATGATGTTCTGCGCCAGCGGCTGGCCCTCGGTGCCGATCGACTGGGTCTGCCAGGGCATCGGATCGTCGGTGTACGTGGTCAGCACGTAGTTGTTGACGTCCGGCGTGCGGGGGAACGACGCACCCATCATTTCCCGCATCACGGTCTCGTGGTAGCGGCGCTTCTTCTTCAGCTCTTCCCTGGTGCGGTGGCCGAACCACATCATCGAGCGGCGCTCGCCGGCCTCGTCGACATAGGTCATCACATCCTGCAGGTCGGGGCGGTGGTGCAGGTCGTAGAAGTCGGCATGGCGCTGGGCATAGTCGCGGGTCTTCGGGTGCGTGGCGACGTTGTCGATCTTCTCGTTGCCGACCCAGACGACACGGCCGTCATTGAGGGACTCGAGGTATTGCTTTCCGGTTCTCAGCATGGCTGTTCCTTGGTGGTGGTGGCGAAAAAAACCGTTGGCTCAGGCATGAGCGGTCGGCTGGGTGGTCGCATAGGACCGCTTGCAGTACACAAGCGGATCGCGGTGCTCTTCGGTGTGCGCTGCGGTGGCCAGCACACGGGCGATGAAAATGCTGTGGGTGCCGACCTCGGTCGCGCTGACCACGCGGCAGTCGAGCGCGACCAGCGCATCCTCGCTGTAGGGCGCGCCGGTGGAAAGGGTGCTCCAGCCGCCCTGCTCGAAGCGCTCGTTCATCGGTACGGCGCCGACGCCGGCAAACAGGTCGGAGGTGCTGCGCTGATGCGCGCTGAGCCAGTTGACGCAGAGCACGTCGTTGGTCTTGATGACACCATTGACGTAGCTGCGCCGGTTCATGCAGACCAGCAGCGTGGGCGGATCGGCGCAAACGGAAGCAACGGCCGAGCAAGTGACACCGGCGATGCCGGCAGGACCGGCGGTCGTCACGACGGTCACGGCCGTCACCGCATGGGCCAGGGCCTCCCGGAATTCGAGGTCCGAGACCCCTCCTCCGGCCAGTGATTCGACTGCATCGTTCGATACATGGTGGGTCATGTCTTCGCTCCTCAGGGCCGTTGGGACAGAGGCCGGATTGGTCTCTGCGGGTGAGGAAAATAGTAGGCGGCGCAGGCGCGCGGCACCATCGGTCGCAGCGGAATAGACACTATTCCCCGATCGAGGGTCGGCCGGTTCCAGGGCCGCGCTGGGATGCGGCCATCCATGACGGATTCAACAAAGACGGCCGGGCTCCGGTGGCGAGAACATCGACGCTCCAGCATCAGGAGCCCACATGAAGATCGCACTCATCGGAGCCGGCCAGATGGGATGGCCAATGGCGCAGCACCTGTCCAAGGCCGGACACGCCGTCACCGTGCACTACAGGCGCGACGCCACGCGCGGTGCAGCGCAGGCGGCGGGGATGGCAGCGTGCCCCTCGATCGCATCGGCCGTCGCGGCATCGGATGTCGTGCTGTCCTCGCTTCCGAACGACGACGCATTGATCGCCGTGGCGAAGGAGGTGGTTGACGAAGCGCCGGCCCATGCCATCTTCGTGGACACCAGTACCGTCTCGCTTGAATCGAGCGCCCGAGCGGCCGCGCTCTGCGAAGCAAAGTCCCTGCCCTTCGTCCGGGCCACTGTGTCGGGCAACAGCAGGATGGCCGAACTGGGGCAACTCACCGTCATGGCCTCCGGTCCACGCGACGCGTACGAGCGGGTCAAGGCGTTGCTTCAACTTCTCGGTCCGTCGCAGTTCTACCTGGGCGAGAAGGAGCAGGCGCGACTGATGAAACTCGTTGTCAACCTGATGATCGCGACCACTGCCGGCATGCTGTCCGAAGCACTGGCCCTTGGCGAGAAGGGAGGTCTCGACTGGCGTCAGGCGTGGGATGTGATCGCGGCGAGCGCGGTGGGCTCGCCCATCGTCAAGGTGAAGTCGATGCAGCTTCGCGAACGCGACTACAGCCCCACCTTCACCGTCACCCGCTTCCAGAAGGACATAGGTCTCATCCTGGACGCGGGCGCGCAACTGCATGTGCCCATGGCGCTCACGGCAGCGGTTGGACAGACCCTCCATGCGGCCGTTGCGCAAGGTGACGCCGATCTGGATTTTGCCGCGGTCATCCGGGTGGCAGAACGTAGCGCTGGCCTGCCGGTTGCCTAGTGGCCATGTCCGCTGTGATCATCCCGCCCCCGGTTCCCGGCGCCGGCGCGATCCGGCGGCGAAGCATCGCGACACTCAAGAGCCTTCATTCGCACGCAGTACTCCTGCTTGAACTCTACCGGCGGGCGCAGCTGCTGCATGGAGGCGTCGGGTACCTCGAACTGGGCTGCTTGCTCGAGCGACACTGCATTGAGCAGGCGACCCTCGCACAACTGCTGTCCGGCCGAGCGCGAACGCTCGGAGATCCGGTGCAGCCGCAGGCACGCAGCGTCGTCGATGAATCTCGACTCGGTTCTGTTCGGTGGGACAAGGAGACGATGGACGGTGCGCTCAGGCGCCTTCTGGAAGTACATGGCCTCGTGCTTTCCAACACCGAACCCATGGTTCGCCAAGCGATCTTCGACGGCAACGAAATCGACGAGTGGATCGTCACCGAATTCGTGCGCTCGAACGAACGGCAGCGTTGGCTGGTCGCGGAGCATCTGGTGATGCGGTGACGGGACCCGTGCACGGACAGTCCATCTTCATGATCGTCCCGGTCCAAACTCAAGCGAATCGTCAAAGAGGAAAAGTGTCGCGCGGCAGAACATTAGGGCAACGAACCCGGAGTCATCGATGAACGCCCGCCACGCCTTCCATCGCAACCGCAGTGTCGACTGCATCGGAGAGCCTCGCACCTGGGCGGTCGTCGCTTCGACTGCGCTGCTGCTCGCGGGTTGCGCACTGCCGGCGAAACTCGACCCGCCGGCGTCCCGACTGGACATGGCCGTACTCGGCGTGCCCGCCGATGCCGCCCCGGTGCCGGTCGACGAGGCGTGGTGGCGAATCTTCAATGATTCGGCGCTCGATGCGCTGGTGGACAAGGCCATCAAGGACAACCCCTCGCTGTCCATCGCCGAGGCCCGGCTCCGGCGTGCGAACGCGCTGGCCGACCGCGTCGATGGCGAAGACTGGCCGCAGATCGTGGCCCGCTATGACGACACGCTGCAGCGCTTTCCGCAGCATGCGCTCTATCCGCTCACCGTCGCGGGCACACGGCAGCATCTCGCGACCGCGCAGCTCGCGATGGTCTGGGAGCTGGACTTCTTCGGCCAGCATCGCGCTGCCTTCGAAGCGGCGCTCGGCACGGCGCGGGCGACGCAGGCAGACGCCGCCATGGCGCGTCTGCTGCTGGCGGCACAGGTCGTCCGGACCTACGTGCAGATGGCGCGGCTGCTGGCCCTGCGCGAGGTAGCGGAGCGATCGCTGTCCCAGCGCGCCGAGGTCCTCGCGCTGGTGCGACGTCGCACCAGCGCGGGCCTTGACACTGCGATTGAGCTGCAGCAGGCCGAAGGCGCCATCCCTGACAGTCGGCAGTCGATCGAAGCGCTGGACGAGCAGATCGACGTGCACCGAAACGCGCTGGCGGCGCTCACCGTGCAGCCCGCTGCGGCGCTCGCCGGGCTGGATCCGCGCATGGCACAGCTCAGTCCGGCACCGCTGCCGTCCAGCGTGCCGGCCGACCTGCTCGGCCGCCGCGCCGACATCGCGGCCGCGCGACGCCGCGCCGAAGCCGCCGCCAGTGATCTCGATGTGGCCCATGCGGACTTCTATCCCAGCGTGAACCTAATCGCCTTCGCAGGCTTCAGCGCACTGGGCCTCGGAAACCTGCTCGAGAGCGGAAGCCGGCAGTACGGCATCGGCCCCGCGGTGCGACTTCCGATCTTCGACGCCGGCCGGCTGCGCGCCAACCAGCGCGCCAAGGCAGCTGAACTCGATGCGGCCATCGCCGCATACAACGTCGCAGTGCTGGAGGCGGTGCGCGACGCGGCCGACCGCATCCTGGCACTGCAGTCGATCGATCGCCAGCAACAGGACCAGGCGCGCTCGCAGGTCTTTGCCGAACGCGCCTATCACCTCGCCGTGCAGCGCTACAAGGCCGGCCTCGGTTCGTACCTGGTCGTGTTGACGGCGGAGTCGAGCGTGCTGGCCCAGCGCCGCGCCGCGGCCGACCTGCGGGGCCGCGCCCTGGACGGGCAGACCGAGCTGATGCGGGCGCTGGGCGGCGGCTACTCGGCCTTGGCCGAGAGCGATCGACCGCAATGAAGACCTGCCCCGCGAGGAAACACCCCATGAAACGCAAGTCCCGTCGTCTCCTGCCGCCAGGCTATCTCTTGCGCCTGCAATGGCGCTTTGGTGGAGGCACGCCGTGATCGGTTCGCGGCCATCGACGGTCCGGCACGACACGACGCAGCCGCATGCGTGGCCGTTCCGGGGCGCCCTCGTCGAGTCGGGCGAAGACATCGGATCCGGCGCGTTGGTGGCCGCCTTCCACCGCTGCGGTGGCAGTGTCGGCGGCGATGCCTGGGCTTCACGGATGGCCGCCTTCTGGCCGCAACCGGTGTCGGTGCTGGCGCGCTGGATCGTCGACCGCCGTGTCGTGCATTTCAGTCGTCACTCGATGCTGATGCTTCCCTGCTTCCAGTTCGATCCGGTGGACTGTGCGATCCGGCCGAGCGCAGCCCGCGTCATCGAACAGTTGCGCGGCGTGCTCGACGACGGCGAACTCGCCCAGTGGTTCGTGCAGCCCCATGGGCACCTGCAGGGCGGGATTCCGGCGCTGGCGCTGGCGAGCGACGCAGACGCCGTGTTCGAGGCTGCGCTCGCCACCCACTTCCTCTGCGGCGGATGAGAAGCGATCAGGGAATCATCGCTTCGAACTCCGCCCTGAAGTGCTTCAGTATCGCGCGTACCGGCATCGCAGCGGAGTCGCCGAGTGCGCAGATGGTGCGGCCCTGGATGTTGTCGGCCAGCGAGTTCAGCAAGTCCAAGTCCGCGCGGCGCCCCTCCCCGCGGCAGATCCTGTCGAGAATCCGCCAGAGCCATCCGGTGCCCTCGCGGCAAGGGGTGCATTGCCCGCAGGACTCATGCATGTAGAAGGCCGAGAGGCGCCGGAGGCAATGGGGCATGGAGCGGGTGTCATCCATCACGATCACCGCGCCCGAGCCCAGCATCGAGCCGGCTTTCGCAATGCTGTCGAAATCCATGTGCAGGTTCATCGCCGCCCCGGCAGGCAGCACCGGCGACGAGGCGCCCCCCGGGATGACCGCTTTCAGCATCCGCCCCGCGCACGCCGCCGGCCAGGGCGAGCAGGTCGCCGAAGGGCGTGCCCATCGGAATCTCGTAGTTGCCGGGCCGCTCCACGTCCCCGCTCACCGAGAAGATCTTGGTGCCGCCGTTGTTCGGAATCCCGCACGCGAGAAAGGCGGCCGCGCCGTGGCGGATGATCCATGGCACCGCCGCATAGGTCTCGGTGTTGTTGATGGTGGTCGGCCGGCCATACACGCCGAAGCTCGCCGGAAACGGCGGCTTGAAGCGCGGCTGCCCCTTCTTGCCTTCCAGCGATTCGAGCAGTGCGGTTTCCTCCCCGCAGATGTAGGCGCCGAAGCCGTGCGTTGCATGCAGCTCGAAGCTGTGCGTGCTACCCAGGATGTCCTGCCCCACGTAGCCTGCAGCCCGCGCCTCGTCCAGCGCGTCCTGGAAGCGTTCGTAGGCCTCGAAGATCTCGCCATGCACGTAGTTGTAGCCCTCGCTCGCACCCATCGCATAGGAGGCGATGATCATCCCCTCGATCACGATGTGCGGGTTGTAGAGCAGGATGTCGCGATCCTTGAAGGTGCCGGGCTCGCCTTCGTCGGAATTGCACACGATGTACTTCTGGCCCGGAAAGTTGCGCGGCATGAAGCTCCACTTGAGTCCGGTCGGAAATCCCGCGCCGCCGCGGCCGCGCAACGCCGAGGCCTTGACCTCGGCGATCACCTGCTCGGGCGGCATCGCGAGCACCTGGCGCAGGGCCTGGTAGCCGCCGCGCGCCTCGTAGTCGGCCAGCCGCCAGTTGCGGCCGTTCAGGCCCGCATAGATCTGCGGGCTGATGTGGCGGTCGTGGAAGCAGGTCTGGTTTCCGGTGGCCGCGAACTGCGCCAGCAGCTGCTCGATCGATGGCATCGGCACTTCTCCCCGGCGCGCTGGCTAGCGATGCCTGCGGCGGTAGTCGCGCGGAGTGGCCCCCATTACGTCGGAGAAGCAGCGCGTGAAGTGGCTCTGGTCGGAGAAACCGACCTCGAGCGAGATCTCCACCAGCGGACGGTCGGTGCGCTGGATGAGCCGAGCCGCCGCACCCACGCGCTCGCGCATAAGGTAGCGATGCGGCGGCACGCCCATGCTCTGCTTGAAGGCCCGCGAGAAGTGGCACACCGAATATCCGGCGATGTCCGCGAGTTGCGAGAGCTCGATCTTCTCGGCCAGGCGTTGCGCCACGAACTCCCGCACCCGGCGCAGCGCGCCCGGAGGCAGCCCGCCGCGACACGTAGGCGCCGCCGGAGTCGCGAGTTCGATCGTTTGGTTGCGCGACATGAGGAGCAGCCGCGCCCTGCCCGAAGCTAGGCTAGCATGCAGGCTCTCTGCGTCCAACAGCGGAGCGCCGGGCTGTCGCAAGTTGCTCAGTACGAGGTGAACGCCGGCTGCGTGCGCGCTGCCCTCGCGCCGGAATTCGCCCTCGTTCCACACGCGAACTTCGAAGCTCGCCGTGTCGCCGAAGGTGCGCTCCTCGTCGCCATCGGCGGCTTCCGTATAGGAAGGCAGGTCATCGGCAAGCGCCAGAGAAGCTGAGAGCGAAAGGGTCATGTTCGATCTGAAGTGGTTTGAACATTGAGAAGGGTCCGTCGCCTCCAGTGTGAGATTCGCAACGCGCTGCGTGTGGCGTGCTTGCGCCAGCGGAATCGAAATTTCCGGCTTGTGCGTGCCACGCATGGCGCATCGGTGAACCCGACGGCCCCGCACGTGCCGCACGTGCCGCACGTGCCGCACGCAGACCCTCCCATGTTCAGACACCGGGGAGACGCTCACCGCGCCGCGACGACGTGGTACTGGCAGACTCACGCACGCCTACGACATCGCCATCGCCATCGTTTCGGACTGCGACTTTATTCCTTGGGGTGTGTGAGTTTGCCCCTCATCAGTCCGACGCGCATCTTTCCAAGGGCGGCACCGAAGGTGGTCCTCTCATGAAGCAATGCTCGGTGAACCTCGAATTCCGCAAGCCCGAGCGTCCGACCAACCTCGCAGGCGGTCAGTTCAGATTCCCGGCAGCGCTGCCGCATGGAGTCGAGAACGCGTTGCGCCAGGGACCGAACGGCCAGTCCGTCGTCGGGCAACTCGTCGGCGAGCATAGCAAGAAGAGCGCCGATGTGGTCCGATGCGGCGCCTCCGTTTTGCACATTGAGGCCCACGAACTCGGGCCTGAGATCGGTGACGAAGGATGCCAGGGCCCGACCGGGGTCGCTCTGACTACTCAGGGGCCTTCCCACGAGCACATCGGGTTCAGGAAGCCAGGCCTCAAGCCACGACGGAGGAAGCTTCAGATGAACGAAGTGATAGCGCTCGCGGATCTGGATGTGATGCCCGTAGTTGGAGTTGGTCAGCACCAACTCGCCAGGCCGAAGGCGCATGCGCTGACGATGCTCCAGGTCCCACTCCGATCGCACGCTCATCAGCAGATGAAAGGTGTGCGACTGGCTCTGGTCCACATCTTTGGCGCGACGCAACGACTCGTGAGCGCTGCCGCGCTGCTCGATCACCGACAACGATCCCATCGCCGCCTCGGTGAGGGATGCATCGAAATGGCGCACGTCGTCGCTGATCACGGTCATTGGCGTGAGGGTCGTGCTGAGAATGTTCGACCAGTAGTCAAATCGCTGCGCTTGCGGGACCAGATCCGTGGACCAGCCTCGTGCCGAGTGCGTTTTCTTGATCATGGTGTGAAGCTGCATCGAGCGCTATGGCAGTTGACGCCATCGTCGGCACGTCGCCCGCGATGAACTCGACCGGGTGCGCCACACCGCACGTCAGATCCGACTCTGCGTGCCAGTCTGCCGGGCGACAGCCGCGCGCATCAGAATAACTGCATTCTTCTCCGAGAGAAACGTAGACGTCCGACCGCGCCAACGCTATCCTTGTCAACTTCCCGTTCATGCGTTGCGATCCATGAGCCACAGTCCTAGCCAGCGCGTCCAGACCTGGTCGACCGATACGGTCCCGCAGACACAACGGGTCGAGTATTTTGAAGAGGCTTGCGCGACTGCAATAATCCCCTTCCGCGTCGTGTCGGCGGCCGACAGGGCGAACTTCCATGCATCGATCGAGGCGGTGGATATGGGCGGCCTGTCGCTCATGCGCCATTGCGGCGGCGTTCAAACCGTGCGCAGCGGCAAGCTCGAAATCGCTCAGCAACGTGACGGCTGTTTCAACGTGCTGGCGAGCCGCAAGGGCTCGTGGCGGCTTGCGCATCGCTGCGAGCAAGGCTTTGGCCGCGACGTCGCCACGTTCACCGATTCGCGCATGCCGATTACGCTCGAAACGCTGGAGGAGTACGACTTTGTCAACATCCAGTTACCCGCCGACTGGGTGCGCCAATGGTTGCCCGATCCGCACATCATCCTGAGCCGCCCGTTCACCTCGCAGACGCCGTGGGGCCGCGCACTGACGAGCTTCATGACGGCGCTGACGCCCGAGAGCGTGGCCGGCAGGCCCCTTCCGCCGCACCTCTTGGCGGACCATCTCGGCTCGCTGATGGCGCTGGCGGCCGCGGAGGTCGACCCAGACGGCAGTACAAAGCCGCCGCGCGATGCAGTATTGAGCCAGCGTATCGAAGATTGCATCCGGCAGCGCTGCAGTGAGTTCTCGCTGACTGCTGCCGATGTTGCGAGCGCACTCAACATTTCACCTCGCACGCTGCATCGCCACTTGGCCAACGGCGGCAAGACGTTCGGTAGCCTCCTGATCGTAACGCGCGTTGCGGTGGCAGCCCGGATGCTGGAGTCGAGGCTGTTCAGCCGCCTGACGACGGAGCAGATCGGCCGGCGCGCAGGCTTTACCGACCCGTCTCACTTCTCGCGCGCGTTCAGCAGAACCATTGGCCAATCGCCCTTCAAGTATCGACGATCGATTTGAGCCATAGGCGCGCGCTTCTCCATAGAGGCTTTCCGCGCGCCGGACGACCATGGTGCCCTTGTGCAACAGCGAGGTTCCCCATGAAGATCTTGGTTTCTGCCCTGCTTCTGGCATTGACATGTGCTGTGTCGAGCGTGACAGGGGCCAACGCCGCCCCAAAGTCCGGCTCCGTGACGACCCACTCCGCCAGCGTCAATGACGTGTGGCTACACAACAACGAGGCCGGTCATGGCCCCAACACGCCCGTCGTCCTCCTGCACGGCTACGCCGAGACCAGCCACATGTGGCTGCCGTTGATGCCGCGTCTGGCCACGACGCGCACGGTGGTAGCCCCCGACCTGCGCGGGGCCGGCGGATCGTCGCGGCCGCCCGTGGGCTACGACAAGAAAACAATGGCGCAGGACATCCACGCGCTGGTGCAGTCGCTGGGCTTCAGGCGCGTCAAAATTGTGGGCCACGACATCGGCCTGATGGTGGCGTACGCGTATGCGGCGCAGTATCCGGACGAGGTCGAGAGCATCGTGCTGATGGATGCTTTCCTGCCCGGCGTCGGCGACTGGCAGAAAGTTTGGCTGTTGCGAGACAAGTGGCATTTCAACTTCTATGGCGAGACGCCTGAGAAGCTTGTGAAGGGCCGCGAGCGCATTTATCTCGAGCATTTCTGGAACGACTTCGCGGCAGACGCCAGGCATTCGATCCCCGAAGCCGATCGCCGCTACTACGCACGCCAGTACTCGCAGCCCGGCGCCATGGCCGCTACCTTCGAGTATTTCCACACCTTCGAACAGGACGCCCGGGATTTCGCAGGTTTCGCGAAAACCCCATTGTCCATGCCCATGCTGGTCATGGGGGGCGAGAAGGCATCCGGCGACTTCCTGATCACGCAGGCACGCCTGGTCGCCAGCCATGTCAACGGGGTGATAGTTCCGGGCGCCGGCCACTGGCTGATGGAAGAAGCTCCTCAACCCACGATGGATGCGCTGGTGCGGTTCCTCGACAGCAAGGCGCCTTGAACGGCGCGCCCGCTGGCACGCAGGTCCAGGACTGCTCGACGCGATGGCAGCCTGAGCAAAGAACGCTGTTCGCTTCGAGTCAAGAATTGTTCCGCCGCAACCGTGCGGCCCAAACGCAAGGAGCCTTCCCCATGAGCATTCAGGACGACCACGACGACAAGCTTGCATTTCGCGCGACGAGACTCAGCATTGCTGCCGCCGTCACCATTTCCGCAGTCATGGCCGCCACCATGCCCCTGCCTGCAGGCGCCTCTCCTGAATCGGTCCTGCCGGACCAGTCACCGAAAGACCTCGTAGATGCGCTGCACGTCGCCTTCGGTGAGCACCATGCGCGCGCGGTGCATGCGAAGGGAGTCATTCTCCAAGGCGGCTTCATCGCTGACCCTGGTGCCAAGGCGCTCTCAAAGGCGCCGATCTTCGCGGGAGGCACGCTGCCGGTGACGGCTCGGTTCTCCGATTTCACCGGCATTCCGGATATTCCCGACAACATTCCGGAAGCGAATCCACACGGTTTCGCAATCAAAATCCAGTCGAAGGACGCCGAGGCCTTCGACGTCGTGACCCACAGCTTCAACGGCTTTCCCACGTCGACCAGTGACGAGTTCGCGGCCTTGCTGCGCAGCGTCGGCGCAAGCGGGCCGGACGCTGTTCATCCGACGGCGGCCGAACGATTCTTGACCACCCATCCGATCGCCAAGACCTTCCTGACGACGCAGAAACCTCCGCCTGTGTCGTACGCCACAGCCGCCTACTTCGGCGTGAACTCGTTCAGGTACACCAATGCCGCGGGCAAATCGATCCATGTGCGCTATCGATTCGTTCCGCGAGCCGGTGAACACTACCTGTCGCCGCAGGAGTCGAAGGCCAAGGGCGTGGACTATTTGCGCGAAGAACTCTCGCAGCGGCTTGGCCAGGGCCCGATCGTCTTCGATTGGTATGCGCAGATTGCCGACGACAGCGACAAGATTGAAGACCCGTCCATCGCCTGGCCCAACGACCGCAAACTGGTCAAGTTGGGAGTGATCACGATCAAGTCATTGGCCGATGACCCATCGACCGACAAAGAGACGCTCTTCCTCCCAGGACTGGCGCATTCGGGAATCGAAGCGGCAGATCCCATGCTGAGCCTGCGCACCACGGCTTACCCGATCTCGTTCAGCGAACGACAATAGGCGCGCTATCGGGACTTCGAGGTGTGAGAGGTCGGCGAGCGCAGGAATGACTCAGGGAATCCCACAAGCGGCATCGGTCCACCGAAGACCGCGCAGGAGCCGCTCATGAGCCTGTTCGCGGCACCAACATAAGTCCGGATGGGAACGTCGCTGCCAGGGACACCGATCGCGATCTCAAGGAAGGCGGCCGCCAAACCTGAGGGGTCGATCTATCCCAGCACAAGTACGGCTTCGCTCAACACAAGTGCAAGCTCGGCCGAGTCCATGCAGCCGCAAGATGTTCGGAATCAAGACTTGGCACTCTTGTCCCATCCTTTGTATGAGGCTTGGCGCGCGCGAGCCAGATCATTATCGACAGCGGTATCACACTGGCGGCTGAAGCAATGCGAAGGAGCCGCCGTCAGGCCTGTGACATACGTTCACCAGTGGCTTCTGATCACTTCATCGACAGCACCTACACTGGCCGGAGGCAACAGCATGCTCATCGTGCTCAACAACTCTCCCGCAACCGAGGATCCTCGCGTCGTAGTCGCGTGCATCCGTGCATGCATCTGGGCGCAAATCGAAGGGCGTCCCTTCTGCAAGCTACGAGAACGTTCTTAATCGTCCAGCAACCTCATGTCTCAGTCACGACCGTCTCCGAAACACGCACAGCACTGGAGTTCACCATGAATCGTTTTCAAAACAAGACCGCTCTGGTCACCGGCGGCAGCAGCGGCATCGGCTTCGGGTCCGCCAAGGCGTTCGCCGCCGAGGGCGCGCGCGTCATCATCACTGGCCGCGATACCACTGCGCTCGAGCAGGCACGCGCCCAGCTAGGCTCGGACGCGATCGCAATCTGCAACGACGCCGGTGCTCCTGGCGCCGCCAAAGAACTTGCAGCCGCCATAGCCGAAAAGGGGGTAAAGCTCGACGCGGTGTTTCTCAATGCCGGCATCGCCAAGTTCGCCAGTCTTGCCGAAGTAACCGAAGCCTTCTGGGACGAATCTTTCAATGTCAATGTCAAAGGCGTCTTCTTCCAGATTCAGGCACTGTCACCCCTGCTCAACGCAGGAGCGTCGATCATCATCAACGGCTCCATCAACGCGCACATCGGCATGCCGAACACCGCCGTGTACGCGGCGAGCAAGGCGGCCGTGATCTCTCTCGCAAAGACGATGTCGGCAGAATTGCTGCCGCAGGGCGCTCGCGTAAACGTGGTTAGTCCAGGTCCAATACAGACCCCGTTGTATGGCAAGCTGGGCATGGACGCGGCAGCCTTGGAATCAACCGCCAAGGCGATCCAGGCACAGATTCCCCTCGGCCGCTTCGGCACGCCCGCTGAACTCGCATCGACCGTGCTGCATTTGGCGGCGACTGAGTCAGCCTACATCATCGGAACCGAGATCATCATTGACGGCGGCATGAGTCAACTTTGAGCGACGGGCGGGGATGGCCACGTTGACGAACTCGTACCAGTCGTGCAGCGCGATCTCCCTCGTTGAGGCCTTCCAGCAGGACTCCCCAGTGTCCGAGTTCTTAGCGCGGCCGCCGAGGCGAGCGCTGCGATGCACTCGCCTACGTCACTCAGGCATGCCGATGTGTTGATGCAGGGGCGTGACTGCGGCGAGCGGCAAGTGCTCTCCATGCGCGCGCGCGAATCGTTCAGCCGGTCAAACAAGACATGCGCGCCGGCCCGCCTTGGTGCAGCACGTCTTTCAGTCCTTCAAGCCGTTCAGCGGCTTCCCGCGCGGGGTGACCTTCGGAATCGACGCTCATGCCAGCGGGGTGAAATGGGCAATGCGGCAAATTGTGAGTTGCTCGTCATTCGGGTGTCACGGCCTCGGGCGTCTTTCGGAAGCCAATCGCCAGCCGGTTGAAGGTGTTAATCAGCCCAATGGCCAGCGTCAGGTCCACGCGCTCACGCTCGCTGAACTGCTCGCACAGGGCTTCGTAGTCGGCGTCGGGCGCATGCGTCTGCGACACCGTTGTGAGCGACTCCGCCCACTGCAACGCAGCGCGCTCCCGTGCAGAGAACACGGCACCGGCCTCGCGCCAGGTCGTGAGCATCAGCAAGTTGCCTGCCGGGACGCCGGCCTTGAACAGGTCACGCGAGTGCGAGGACACGCAATAGGCACAACCGTTGATCTGCGACACGCGAAGGTACACGAGGTCGACCAGCTCGTGCGGCAGGCCCGACTTGCGCACGTACATATAGACGCCGCCAAGGCTGCGCATGCCTTCGGGCGCGATGGCTTGATGGTCCAGACGTTGTTCCATGGTGCTTTCTCTTTCAAGGTTGGTCGGGGGTCTTGAGCGCATCGCCGGTGTTCGCGACGAACACCACCAGTAGACGGGCCGGTTGCGTGCGGCTCGCGTTCTCGGTCAACGGATGGCGCGCGCCGGGCGGCTCGAACCAGTTGTCGCCGGTGCGGTAAACGCGCGGCGCCTCGTCGTTCAGAGCGCTGCGCACGGAGCCCTTGAGCACGTAGGCATAGACGAAGGCCTGGCCATGGCGATGCGGCTGCGCCTTCGAGCCCGGCGGAAGGTCGACGATGAGTGTGGTGAAGGTCTTGCCCGGCACGTTAGGCAGCGCCTGCGTGAACTTGGGCGACACAGTCTCTTCGCCACCCTCATGTGCGGCGACAGGCGGTGCGTGGACGAGCAGGCCACCCGTGCAGGCGAGGGCCAGGACGACGGCGGATCTTCGAAGGGGCATGGTGACTCCAAGGTGATCGACAAGGCGAAGATCATGGCGCGAAGCACGCCCGGACGATGGCACAAAGCGGGCGCATTTGGCCGCCATCAAGCAACAGATGTTTCGGCCGTATCGCGTGATCGGATTCGTCCAAGGCGACCCGATTCATGAAAGAAGCAAGACGGCATACGGCCGACCATCGGGTCTTCCGGGAATTCATGCCATGAACATACCGACCCAAGCCCCTGCGCCCATTCCAACGCCGGACTCCGCCCGTGCCGCTCCTGCCGAAAGGACGTCGCGCAACCTGCTCGCCTTCGCCTTCGGCGGGCTGGTCCTGGCCGTCACCTTTGGCTACATCGGCTACCAGGCGCTGGGCTTCGGAGCCACCTTGACCACCGACAACGCCTACGTGCAGGGCAACGTGATCCAGATCACGCCGCAGACTGCTGGCACCGTCCTGGAAGTGCGCGCCGATGACACCGACTTCGTGCGCGCTGGGCAGCCGCTGGTGCGACTCGACCCGTCAGACGCGCGCGTGGCGCTCGATCAGGCCGAGGCGCAGCTGGCACAGACCGTGCGCGAGGTGCGTACCCTCTATGCCAATAACGAGGTGCTCGGTGCCCAGATCGCACTGCGTCAAGCCGACGTGAGTCGGCTCGAATCGGAGCTCGCGCGGGCTCAAGTCGACGCACGCCGTCGCGACGCGCTGGTGCAGGACGGCGCCGTCGGTCGCGAGGAATTCGAGCACGCCAGCACCCAGCTGGCTTCGGCGCGCAGCTCGCTTGCTTCGAGCCGTGCCGCCACGCGCGCCGCTCAGGCCCAGCTTGCAGCAAACATGTCGCTGACCGACCGGACGACGGTCGAACGCCACCCCAACGTGTTGCGCGCCTCGGCACGCGTGCGCGAGGCCTATTTGGCCCTGCGCCGCGCCGAAGTGCACGCACCGGTCGACGGATTCGTGGCTCGGCGCAGCGTGCAGGTCGGCCAGCGGGTGCAGGCCGGCGCAGGACTGATGACGGTAGTGCCGCTGGACGGCATCTGGGTCGATGCCAACTTCAAGGAGGCGCAGCTGCGCCACCTGCGCGTCGGTCAGTCGGCGACGCTGGTGTCCGACCTGTACGGCAGCGACGTTCGCTACCACGGCATCGTCGCCGGCCTTGGTGCGGGCACAGGCGCAGCCTTTGCGCTGCTCCCCGCGCAGAACGCGACAGGCAACTGGATCAAGGTGGTGCAGCGCGTGCCCGTGCGCATCCTGCTGGACCCGCGCGAGGTCGCAGCGCATTCGCTGCGCATCGGGCTGTCGGTAGAGGTGTCCGTCGAGACGCACCGCTCCGACGGAGCCCGGCTCGACGAGGTCGCTCGGCCGACGGCGGCCGTGACCAACGTGTTCGACGGAGACGACCGCGCTGCCGACGAAGCGGTACGACGGATCATCAGCGAGAACCTGGCGGAGAACCCCGCAAGGGCGACAACACGCAAGACCGGCGCGAGCCCGTCCCCGGCATCCCCGCCGGGCGCACGGCCGCACGGGCACCTTCTCGTCGTGAGCGCTTCCCGCTGAACACGTGGACTGCCATGTCCGACATGCGCGACGTCCCGACGTCCCCCCCTGCGCTGGAACCTTCACGCGTACAGCAGTTTTCGTTGTTGCTGCTCATCGGCGCGCTGCCCTTCAGCGACTTTCTGCAGACGGGTGTCTTCGCCTTCAACGCCGCACCGATCATGGGCGACATCGGCGCCAGTCCGGAGGAGTACAGCCTCGTGGCCACCTTCTACGCTGTCACCGCCATTGGCATGATCTTCAACCACCGCTGGCTGGTCGAGCGCCTGGGCTGGCGTTGGTTCATGCGCGGCGCGAGCTTCCTCTTCGCGGCCGGCGCGATCGTGTGCGCCACCAGCGACACGCTGGCCTCCTTCGCCGCGGGGCGGCTGGTCACGGCGCTGGGCTGCGCATCCTTCTTCACGGCCGGGCGCGTGCTGGTGAACCGCATTCCGCCGTCGCCCAAGCGCTTCACGGGCGTGAAGTTCTTTGCCTCGGGCATCGCCTGGGGCGGCGTGTGCGGGCCACTGCTGGCATCGGCGGCGCTGTCGGTGCAGGACTGGCGGCTCGCCTTCGCGGCACAGGTGGTACCGGCCGCGCTGATCGCGATGTTCGGCGAAATCGCGCTGCCGCGCCTTCCACCGCTGGCGCATGCGCCTTTCGATGCGCGCGGCCTCGTCACGCTGGCGGGCGGCAGCACGCTGGTGCTCTTCGCATTGCAGCGCAGCGCCTTTGATTTCTTTTCGGAGCGTCCATCGCTGTACGTCTATGTGACGGTCGGCGCGCTCGCGCTTGTGCTCGCGGTTTGGCTGGTGCTTCGCAGCGAGCTGCCGGCCATCCGTCTGCACGAGATGTCGCAGCGCCGCTACCTCATCGGCCTGGCCGCCTTCGGCGTGAGCTACGCGCTGCTGGGGGGCAACAATACGGCCGTCCCGCTGCTGCTGTTGCGAGGGTTGAACCTGCCGCTGGAAGTCATCGGCCGGTACGTAGCGATCGGCGCGATGGGCGGTGTGATGGTATGGATCCTGCTGGCCCGACTGGTCCCGCGCAACCCCGGGCCGACGCGCTACTACGTGCTCGGCTTCTCGCTGCTGGCCGCCTGCGGCATCCTGCTAGGCCGCCTGAGCGAAACAGTGGACCCCGAGGCGCATTTGCTGCCAGCGCTGCTGTGCAACGGCGCGTTCGTGATTGCGGTGCTGTCGACCACGGCGGTGCAGACCTTTCGCGACCTGCAGCGCGATGAGACGCTGTTCTCGCACGCCAACCAAGTGAAGAACGTGCTCGCGCAATTCGGCGTGGCCGCGGGCATGTGCATCGCCACGCTGTTCATCCAGTGGCGCACCACCCTGCACTACGTGCGCGTGGGCGAGGCGCTCGGCCCGTCGAGCATGGCGCTGCAGGACACGCTGCGCATACTCGCTCAGCGCTACGGCGCCACGCACGACCCCGAAACCGCCACCCGCATGGCGACCGCCACGGTCAACGGCCTGCTGCTGCAGCAGTCGAGCTTCATGGCCTCGCTGGACTACTTCGTCGCCATTGCCGCCGCCGCAGGACTGTGCCTGCTGGCGGTGCTGGCGGAACGTGTGCTTCGCTACCGGCGAATGCGGCAATTTCGGCGATTGCAGCAAGCCCCGTCCTCAGGCGCAACGACGGCCGGGCCGTGAGGCGGCGCAACTATCACGCGCCATCGCCGCGCACAGCGTGTCGGTACAACGTCAGCGTGACCCAGGCCACGCCGCACAGGGTTGCGACCACGATCAGCTCGGCGCCCAGCCGTTGCTGTTCGTCGATCCGGTAGGCATTACAAAGCCGCACAGGCGCTTCGATATAGGCCGAGCCGGCGGCCACCGTCATCGGCAGCGCGATGCCCAGAAAGAAAGCCTGCACCACCGCGCCCGCCGCGCGCCACGACGCAGGAGCGACGGCGCCGGCGGCCATGAGCGCAGCGAACTTCAGCACCTCGACGCGCGTGTCGAGCAGCGCCAAGTCGAGTACGCGCGGAATCATCGCGACCGCGAGCACGGCGGCGGCCAGCGTGAGCCCGCTGATGCCCAAGCCGTTGAACCGTGCGATCGGACGCGTGGTAGATGCCGGCAGCACGGATGCGATCAATGCGCCGGCCAGCATGAGCAGTGGGTACTGCACCAACATGTGCGGCCGCATGCCGGCCTCGAGCATCGACCGAAGCGGGGTGAAGGCCAGGGCGGCAACCGCCGCCACCGTGGCCACTGCCACCACCAGGCGCAAGCCGGCCCGTGGCGTCATGGCGCTTCGCCGTGAGTTGCGGGCAGCGACGACGCGTAGTGCAGCGCGCCCTGCAGCTCGTCGTAGTCGAAAGCCCGCACCAGCCTACCACGCGGGTCAACCACCAACAGGGCAGCGTTGTGCTCAAAGCCGCCACGGCCATCGTCGATCACCGTGACGCCAAAGGCGTCGAGCAGCCGGCGCAGTTGCGCCGGATCCGCCACGCGCGCGAACCGCCACACGGCCGGATCGGCTGGAAGCCGCGCGCCGTAGGCCGCGAGGGTCGGCACATCGTCGTGCGTGGGGTCGAAGCTGATCGACAGCAACCGCACCCGCGACAGACCCGGGGCCGACACGATGGCGGCCTGCGCCTGCTGGAAGGCGCCGCCCAGCGCCGAGCACACGGTCTCGCAACGCGTGTAGACGAAGTCGACCAGCGTCGCCCGCCCGTCTTGCGACAACAGGCCAGCCAGCGGCTGCGCTTGCAGGCCGGGGCTTTCGACAACCACTTCCGGCACCGCCGCCGGCTGCCGCACCCATGCGAGCCGGCGCGCGCCTTCGGCCGTCCATACCTCGAAGCCAAGCGAGAGCCAGTGTGCCGCTGCAAAGGCCAGCGCGATCACTGAGAGCGTGGCACCCGCCGTGCGCGCGATCGAAATCGCTGCGGGGGCGGTGTGCGAAGTCATCACGGCTTGGTCAGCACCTGGAGCGCGGCCTCGCCCGCGAAGGGCTCGCCGCGGGCTGCACTCGCCTTGCGCTCGCTCTCGAACAGCGCGGCATCGACAGGCCCCGCCTTGTTCGACCACGCGCCGCGCACGTGGCTCGCAATGGCCGCGAGCTCCGCATCGCCGAGGCGGGCGAACGACGGCATGGCACCGGAATAGCTCTGGCCCTTCACGGTGAGCGGCCCGGTCACGCCATGCAGCAGGATGTTCGCGATGACGCGCCCCTGCGCCCCCACCCATTCCGAACCGTCGAGCGGGGGAAACACGCCTGGCAGCCCCTGCCCCGTCGGCTGGTGGCAGGCCGCGCAATGCGTGGTGAAAAGTTGCGCGCCATCGACCTTTCCGCCCACCCCTTGGCCCGCCCGTTCGCCGCGCAGGTCGGCGATTGTGCGGCGGTCACCGTACAACGCCGGGCCCGTCGGCTCCGACAGAAGGATGTAGGCCACGCCCACTGCCACGACGCCGAGCGTGACGGCGGCCACGGCCAGCGGCATGGGGCGGGTGCGCTCGACCGGGTCGGCGGTCTCCCGTAGCTGGGCGGCGTCGCGCTGCGCGCGGGATGAAGGCGGCATGGTGGACTCCGCGGATCAGGGCCGCGGCAGAGGCGGCAGGATTGGGTCGTCGTGCCTCAGCGCCTGCAGGTACTTGACGAGGTCGAGCGCCTCCGGAGTCGGCACCACCACGCGGCCGGAACCCGGCCCCCAGCCCGGCGGCAACACAATCGCTTGCTCGTCGGCATCCGGCGCTTCCTTGACGGTGAACAGGTATGGAAAGGCCGGCATGATCGACCCCCGCACGAAGGCGCGTGGCTGGTAGAGGTGTCCCAGGTGCCAATCCTTGCCCGGCTGGCGCACGCCGATGTTGAACAAGTCGGGACCGGTGCGCATGCTGCCCAACAGGTGCGGGTTGTCAAACACGTAGTCCCCCGGCACCGAGGGCCTGCCCCAGCCGCGCGCGGCGTCGGGCCCCACCTTGCGGTCGTGTGGCTGCTGGGTGTGGCAGTACACGCAGCCATTGGCAATGTAGACCTGCCGCCCCCGCAACTGCGCGGCGCTATAGGGCTGAAGGCCTGGCGCGGGAGGAATGTCCCTCACCTCGATGTACGGCATGACCACGAGCGCGGCGGTGGCACAGCCCAGCGCCACCATGGCGCCTGCGGCGAGGCGAATGTCACTGTCCATGCACTGCACTCATCGGGGTTTGCCGGGCCTGTTGCCAGAACAGCGCCGCGCCGGTACGTGCGGGGCCGAAGCGCAGCGCCATCGCCAGAAAATGGCCTACGAACACGACGTGACCGAGCACCATTAGCGAACCGCCGACCGAGCGCGCCTGCAGATACGGCAACGTGAGGCGCACCGATTCCATGAAGGGCCGCGACGCGTCGAGCATTGCCACGCCCTGCAGCCAGCCGCCAACGGTGAGTCCGGCGAAGTAGATGCATATGCCCACTGCGGCGAGCCAGATATGAGCAGCGATCAGTTTCGGGAAGGGCCATTCCCAATGCAGCACCCGCGGCATCATGAAATAGATGGCGCCGAACAGCACCATCGACACGAAGCCATAGGCGCCAAGGTGGGCATGGGCGACCGTGAAATGGGTGAAATGCGTCACCGCGTTGATGCTGCGCAGAGCCTCCAAGGACCCCTGCAGCGACGAGGCGAGATACATGAAGCCGCCGAACATCATGAAGCGCAGAGTCGGCGAATAGATGGCCAGGTGCATGCGGCCCTTCATCGTCGACGCCATGTTGATGCCGAAGGCCACAACCGGAATGATCATCATCACGCTCTGCACGATCGACAGCGTGACCAGCCAGCCCGGCACCGGTCCGCCGATCAGGTGATGGCCGCCGACCTGCCCGTAGAAGAAGGCCAAGGTCCAGAAGCCCAGCAGCGATAGGTTGTAAGAACGCACTGGTCGGCCAATGGTCTTGGGCAGGAAGTAGTAGATGGCGCCCACGCTCACCGGCGTGAACCACAGGCCCAGCACGTTGTGGCCGTACCACCAGTTCGTCGTGGCCTGCTGCACTCCCGTGTGCACACCCGGCAGCTTGGCGACCAGGAACAGCAAGGCGATCCACAGCAGCGCCGCTACCATGTACCAGACGCTCACATAGAGGTGCTCGACGCGGCGGTTTGCCAGTGTGAAGAGCACCGGAAGGATCACGAGCGCGAAGCCGGCGAAGATGAAGGTCGCAATAGGCCACGGAATCTCGAGGTATTCCATCCCGTCGCTCCACCCCGCTGCGATGGCACCGATGCCGCCGGCAATGCCGGTGTTGATGAGCGATCCGCCTATCATGGCCCAGATGCCACCCATCAGTTGCTGGCGCAGGAGCCGAGGCAGCACCCACAGGATCACACCAAGCGCGGCATTGGTGATCCAGCCGTACAGGACGGCGTTGA
This sequence comes from Variovorax sp. P4_B11, assembly GCF_056402355.1. Lineage (NCBI taxonomy): Bacteria > Pseudomonadati > Pseudomonadota > Betaproteobacteria > Burkholderiales > Comamonadaceae > Variovorax > Variovorax sp. P4_B11. The sequence continues at coordinate 68,651 of NZ_JBFUHO010000017.1, read as the reverse complement.
GGTGCACGGTCCTCAGCCGCCCAAAGGTCATCCAGGCCTGCGACACCAGCCAGTCGGGCTCGTGCAGCTTGAGCGAGGAAATCAGCCCAGCGGCCGAGCCGATCAGCAGCCAGAGGCAGGCAAACGCGAGGAACATGAAGACCGGAAAGGCCGAGGACCGATCGGCCGCGCGGCGCTCCTCGAGCTCGCTGTCGTCGATCGCGCCGCCGGCCACCGGTTCGGCGCCGCGCGCCCGATCGGCTTCCTGCTGCAGCGAAGCGCGTGCGTCGGCACCTAGCGCCGGGTCGTCGACGTCGCCGACTTCTCCGCTCACGAAGATCACCGAGGCACCGCGCGGATTCTCCACCAGCAGGCCCTTGCGCAGCGACCAGATGAAGGCGAAGAGGCCGATGAGTGAGAGAACGAAGGCTCCGAGCAGACTGAGCAGCGTGCTGTCCATCACCGGCTCTGCATGTTGTTGGGCATGCACTGAAGGCTATGACGACCAGTGCGCAATGCCTTGAATGCCCTTGCTGCAAATGGCCCCCAGCATGCGGGACTGCAGGCTCAGAACTTCATCGGGTAACGAAGCTGCACGAAATTTTCGCCCGGGTTCGGCTTGCGCACGCCTGCGTTGGAAAAGTGCTCGATTCTCAGCGACACCTCGTGCGCCTGCTGCGCCCCGAAGTCGTGCCCGATAGCCAGTTGGGTGCCGAAATTGAAGCACGTCGAGAACGACTTGCGGTCAGTCTCGTAGCGATGCGTCATGTTCGTCAGGGCGATCCCGCCCTCGACGAACCATGCGGCCGCTCCGCTATCGGGGCGCAGGCGTACCACGGGCCCGATCGCCCCTTGATAGAGATTCGCTCTCCTGCCATTGGCATCGTCGAAGGTCCAGAACGAGATCGAGGCCTCGGTGTACACCGTAAGTTCTGCGCCCCATGACAGTGAGCGCCACTCCCATGGCCAGCGTAGCCCAAGTGTCGCACTGCGAGTGCCGCCAGCGAAGCCTGCCTGCACGAACCACTGTGATGGTGCGGCCGGTGTATCGAAGGCGTAGGTCGCCGTCGAAAGCAGCGAGAAGATGCTTGCCGCTCCTACGAAAGTGACCAAGCACATGGATCTGTTCATGAGGACGCCTTCATCCCGAAAAGGCGTCATCATTCAGCGTGGCATGACTTCGATCTTGAATAAGAGCTGCAGCAATGGCGCAGGAAGGTCAGCGCCGTCAATAATCCCTCGCAATTCATCCAACCCTGCCGCAAACGTTCAATCCCGAACCATTCTGGCCATGCACCATAGGCAACTCTCGACAGACAGGGGTATGCCATGACTAATACGAGCGAAACCATCGGCGACGGTGTGTCATTTATCGTCTACCTACCCTTTCGTCCCGAAGTGCGAGATCACGCACGCGCGCTCCTCTTCAAGATCATCGAGGAGATGTCTCATGAGCCGGACTTCGTAGGCACGTCGGTGCACGAAGATATGAACGACTCGAACGTGATCGTCAATTACGAGACTTGGTCGTGCTCGCGCGAACACTTCATCACGAACCATCTCACAAAGGCCTACCGACTCGCCTACGAGCAATCGCTGCCGGCGCTGCTCTCCGGCCCGCGGCGGATCGAATTCCTGCGCCGCTTGGCGGTCTACGATGCCCCGCGGAAGCAATTCGGCGGTCCCGGCGTCACGGCGCCGGTGGCTTGAGGGCTTGTACGGCTGCCGGGTTGGAGCCTGACGCCGCATTGCGGTCCTGGTTGTGCGCCTCTTGAGACCAGGTGAGCCAACCGAGCGCCCACGGCCCGACCGCGATCAAGACAACCATGAGCAACTCAAACACTGAACGGGCATCCAGGGATTTGGCCATGACGGCCTTGGCGACTAGCCCTTACGAACCCAGTAGCCGTTGACGGCAGCGATGGTGGCGAACTCGGCCGCGACCACCTGTCCGATGCGAATCAACATGTCGGCGTCGAGCTCGTAGACGGCGCGAAGTTCCTCGCGAACCTCGGCATTCGGCTGCACCAGCTTGATGATCAAACGCGCCATCTTGACAGCCAGTTGCCGTCCTTCCTCAGGGCCTGCGGTAAGACAGATCGAAGGGCCCAGTGAAGGGCAGTCCTAACCCAAGCGCGAATTGCCCTTCCTGTCGGGAGAGATCTCACGTCGCAGGCCTCTTCCTCGATCCTGATCACTTGCGCATTACCGTGTCAATCGCCTCGAGAATGATCGAAGTCGTCTCCCGCGGCCTAGACATGAATAGCGCGTGGCTCGATCGCACACTGTACTGTTTCGCGCTCATTCGTGTCGCCATGCGGCGCTGAAGCGCTGCAGGCATCACACGATCGCGCTCGGCTATCAGAAACCAGCAGGGACGCTCATGCCAGGCCGCATCGGTGAGCTTCTCTTCCAAGCACTCCATCCGTATCGGCCGCTGCGTAGCCGCGAGCACTCGGGAATTGATGTTGGGCAGGTCCTGGGCAAAGTATTGCGGCCACGCATCCTGCGGGCAGTCCAGCCAACCCGCCGCATCAAGCTGGAAAACGTCGGTAAAGGCCAAAGCGTCATCGCCGCGCCGCAGGCTCTCCACACTTTCGCCGATGTCCGGCGCGTATGCAGCCACATAGACCAGCGCGTGCACCGCTGCTGCGGTGCCTGCCTGGCTGATGACAGCTCCGCCCCAGCCATGTCCGACCAACACGACCGAGCTCTTCTGCGCGGCAACGGCACGACGCACCGCCTCCGCACATTCGACCAGCGAGCTTAGCGGGTGCTGCACGGCCAACACTGACAGACCCCTGATCTGCAACCTGGAGATCACATCACCCCACGCCGAACCATCTGTCCAGGCATCGGGCACTAGCACGACGGCCGGCGCATCCGGACCATAGGTCGGAGTGGTGGCGACGATCATGCGGCGAGCGAATGGTTTGCGTTGGACCATCTGAGCATCGGTCCCCGCGCTGGGTAGCTCTTGCACAAATCCAGCATTGGTAGTCAATTTCGCGTCAACTGGTGCAGACCTCTTCCGGGTATGGCTCCCGGCATATCAATCCAGTCAGTCGGCGTGACGGCGCTATCGATCAGGTTCAAGCGGCGCCTGCTCCTCATTCGCCTCGCGCGTCGCGGTGCCCTTCCCTCGACGAATCTGCGCTGGCGTTGCGCCAAAGTACAGGCGAAAGACGCGCGCGAAGTGCGACGCGTCAACGAAGCCTGCGCGCCGGCCAATCTCCGCCGTGGTCAGGCGGCGAAACAGCGGCGATTCCAGCATGCGTAAAGCCAAGTTCGTCCGGGCTGTCATGAGGGCTCCACCGAAGGTCTCGCCGAAGCGGGCCAAGCCCCGATGCAGCGTTCGCGTCGAGATACCCAGCGCCTCTGCAACGCTCGCCGCAGTAAGGGAAGGCTCCGCACAGCGCTCCTGAATCGAATCGTGGATGCGCTGTCGCCAATCAAGACCGGCACCACTAGTCCGAAACGTGCCGCCGTCGATTTCGTTGGCCAGGAGCGCCAGAACCCCTCCTACCTGATCTGTGATCACGCCCAGCGGCAACGGGCTTTCAGTCAGGAAGCGTGGAGACAGCTGTGCGACATAGGACGTCAGCGCCCGGCCCCAGCCATCTGCACCCGGGATGCGACGGCTAACCAACACATCAGGATGCGGCACCCATTGACGTATCCAGGTCTCGGACAACTTGAGATGGACGAACTCGTAAGTCGCATCGATATGAATATCGTGGTTGAAGCGCGAATCGGTGACCAATGCGTCGCCTGCTTCCATGCAATGCTCACCTATGTGCGAAATGCTCCATGGCGAACTGAGGGAAAGCAGGATATGGAAGGTGCGCGCTTCGTCGCGACCGAACTCGGGATCCGCGCGGTAGGCACGATGGGGACATCCGCGTTGCCGCACCACAGAAACCAAACCCAGATCGGCAATCTCCATGTCGGCCCAGAACCCCCCACGGTCAAGGCACTGCACCTCCATGGGAACGAGGGCCGAAGACAAGGCATCGACGTAGTAGTCGAAGCGCTCGCGCTGGGAGATCCCGTCGGTCGACCAGCGAGAAATCGTGGGAGTTTTCATGCGATCACTCGGGACACGAGGGTCAATGACAGCGCATCTGCCAAGGGGCCAAGCCGGTGCGGTCTCGCAACGCCTTCGCCAAGTGCAAGCCGTCGGCGAAGCCCGTCCTTGTGGCGATCTCTTCCAAACTCAGGCGTTTGAAGATCGGAGATTTGAGCATCCGCGACGCGATGCCTACGCGGGTACCCATCAGCACCTCGCCAAAGCTCTGTCGACGCACCGCGAGCGCCCCGTGCAGAAGCTCAGTCGGAATGCCCAAGGCTTCAGCCACCTGTCCGGCGTCAAGTGCAGGCTCCGCGCAGCGCTCGACGATGCAAGCCTCGATACGGTCGTGCAACGCGACCTCGCCTCGGGTGATTCTTCTCGTCACGCCCCCCACCTCGCTCGCTACGAGCGCAAGCAGCGCTCCCACCTGGTCCGTTACCACCCTTTGCGGCAAAGGTGAATCGACGAAGAATTGCGGCGTCAACTGCGAAGCGAAGGCAGTCAGAGCACGGCCCCAACTCGAGTCGGCGGGGATCTTGCGTCCAACCAAGACGGCCGGCTCGCTCACCCAGCCCTGCACCCAATCGGCCGCGAGCTTCAGATGCATGCATTCATAGCGGTCGGGCATCTCGAGTTGGTGCTCGAAGTCTGAATCTGCTAGCACGGCATCGCCAGGCGCGAGTCGAACCTCTCCGCAGTGCGACATAGTCCAGTTCGAAACCAGGTTGATGATCAGGTGGAAAGTATGCTCACCGCTGCGCGACAGCTCGGGGGCTCGACGGTAGGACCGATGGGCGCTGCCCCTCTGTCGGCTTATGGCGATCGGCCCCAATTGAGCGAGCGTCATCTCCGCATGGAGACCATCGCGCAATCCCGGCTCGAGCTCGATGCCCATGGGAACAAGGGCTGAGCTTAACGCCGACGCAAAGTAGTCGAATCGCTGGGAGGACGGTACTTCGCTGGTAGACCAGCGCAGGATTTCGGAAGGGGCAAGAGACTCCATTTCAATGCTCCTCAGCATCGGGAACCGGGATGGCGGCTGCCCGAATTTGCTTTGGCGTACGTCCGACCCGGCTGCGCATGACCCGCGAGAAATGCGAAGCGTCGACAAAGCCGCTGCGCCTCCCGATCTCTGCAGCGGTCAATCGCCGATGGATCGGCGACTCGAGCATGCGCAGTGCAACGCCCGAACGGGCAGCCATCAGCAACGTGCCAAAGCTCTCGCCAAAGCAACCCAAGCTGCGATGCAGCGTACGCGCCGAAATCTTCAGCGAATCAGCGACCTCCGCCGCCGTGAGCGAAGACTCCGTGCAGCGCTGCGTGATGGTCTCGGAGATCCGATCTCGCAGACCTTTCTCGGCTGGCCTGGGCTGCAGCACGGTACCCGACACTTCATGAGCAGCCAGCGCAAGCAGCGCGCCCAGCTGATCGGCCAGTATCGGTGAAGGTAGCGGCGAGTCGACCACAAACTGGGGAGTGAGCTGCATCGCATAGGCAGCCAGCGCCCGCCCCCAACCGGATGTGACGGAGATGCGGCGGCCAACCAAGGCCGCGGGCGAAGGTATCCACTGGCGCAGCCATCCCTCGGATAACTTGAGATGCACGATGTCGTAGTCACAATCGGTCCGCAGCATGTGTCCGAATGCCGAGTCCGTCAAAATGGCATCACCAGGCATGAGCCGATTGCGGCCAGCGTGCTCGAGCATCCAAGGCGCCACCAAGTTGACGATGAGGTGAAAGCTACGCTCTAGGCTGCGCTCGATTTCCTTGGCTCCGCGATGAGAGGAATGCGGGCTTCCGATGATGCGGAGGACCGAGACGGGACCGAGAGTCGCTGCGGCAACCTCGTTTCGGAAGACGTCGCGGCGGTCGCTTGACACCCACATCGGAATGACAGCGGTTTCCAGCATTTGCTGAAAATAGTCAAAACGTTGCGACGCAGGCACGGCGTCAGTCGACCATCGCAGGATCGGCGGCCAGCGAGTTTCAATCATGGTGGGCACGTCCTCGAGCTTCAAAAATCGGAGCAGTATCCGCCCGTGTACTCCCTCAAGACACAGAAAAATCACCGAAGTTGCTGGCTCGTCGCACCCCTATTCCCGTAGACTTTCGCCCTGCTCGCCGGCGAGCCGACCTCTCGCCGCAGTGTCACCGACTGCGCGCGCCGTGAACGGTCTGAGCGTGCCAAGGAGCCCCGAAAAATGTGCTGTGTGCGCCACGCGGGTCGCCTCCGCAATCGCGGCCAACAGGTCGAGTGGGAGATTTGCCCCCTTTCGCTCGCAACGCCAGAGAGCCGTGCAACGCCCCAGCGAGCAGAATTTGCACGATTGGCGCTTGGCGTTGGCGCCCAAGACTCACACTCCCGCACTAGCCTTCTGCCGGTTTCAAAGACGTCACAGGCATCGCGTCCGCGATAAATGATGTGGACGCAATAGAGGGTATGGTTAAGCGGTTGGGCGAGCCGCCGCCGAGGTCCTGGCGCAAGTGCTCAATGGTCGGTTAAGGCTACGGGCGAACAGCGCGTCGGCCGCCTGGACCACCTCTTCCAGCTGCACACCGCGCGCCCCCGTCGCCGGGATGGGACTGAGGAATCGGACGCTTGGACGCCCGTAGTGCCAGGACTCATCGACGGCCTCCGATCGGGGTCGATAAGCAGCGCGTTATCGCGCATCTACGACTACTCCCGCCCTCCTCCGCTTAAAGGCAGTTGAGCAAGCGGGAGCCGTCGTTCGCAGCGAGCCGATCTGTGACTCAGATCGGCCACAACCGGACTTTCGTCACGGCCTGCCAGTTTTGCTGCGATCAAGCATCGTGGCCTTGCCCGTGGCCGGTAGAGTGATCGACAGCAAGCCAAAAATTTCAGCCCAGCGCCCATGAATCAGGTCACCGTGACCTTCGACCGAGTGTTCGACATCGTTCGCAACTCCCAACGGAATCGGGTGCCGTGCACCGAGTTCGGATTCCAAGCGGGTGAGTTGAAGAAGTACGGCATCGCAGAACGGGCACCGGGCTCAAACGTGACGCTCGCGCATGACACGCGCGAGGGAGCGGGGGCAATGTTGAGCATGTCGATGCGCACGTTCCCGGTGAAGTACTCCTCCGGGCCTTTTGCGGATGGCTGCGAGCCGGGACGTTTGAGTTGCATGATGAGTCTCCTTGGAGATGGATTGCTGGTTTGAGGTATTTGACGGGTTGCGCAGCTTTCTGGCCCGTCACTTCGGAGCGAGTTCTCCGTACCAGCAGGACGCCGTCACGCCGCCGTCCATCAGGAAGCCGCTCCTTCGCATAAACGCGCCCGACGATCAATGATCGTCGGGCGTACTTCTCAACTACTGGCTCTTGGTGAAGGGGGCCAAGTAGCTGTAAATCCTCCTGGAGAGACCTAACTACACATGTAGCTGTCGGCAGCCGTCGCAGCGCCCGAGCCGCTGTAAGTGATCTTCTTTGGATACACGCAAAGCGGCAGAGAGACTCCTGCATTGGGCGACGAAACGTTGATGCGGTCTGGCACCACGCCGTTCTCCACCCAGCGTTGCAGATTGGTGAACATTTCATCGCGCCCCGATGCGGGTTGCGGTAGCGGCTCGGCGGCACCGCCAACAAAAGCACCGGTGTGCGACAACGCAGGAATGAGATAGAAGCGATAGAACGTTTGAACCTCCGTCATGCCTCCCATGCTATCTACGACTCGTGTGTAGTAGTTGACCGACCCATTCGGCATGATGATGTTGTCAGCCAACCCGTGATACATGATCAACTTGCCTTTGCGTGCCCTGAAAGCGCTGAGATCTGGGCTGTCGGTGTTGATATTGCTGAATTGCGTTTGCAGCAGAAGTCCCTGCGCCGCCGAGTTTGCCAATTGGCCATAGCTCAGTATCTTCCACTTGTCTTGGCCGTTGCTGACCGCATTTACAAAGTCTGGCGTAGCGTATCTGGGATCTTGCAACGTCAGGGCCAGTTGATCGGTGGCGATGCTGAGCGGAGTAGGCCCAGCGAGCGTGACGAGGCTTGACCCGCGGGTTTGTCCGAACCAAACGCGATTGCCGTTGCTCAAGAACGGTGTGTTGTCGAACTCGACTGCAGGATCTGGCGCGGTGCCGTCAACCGTTTGCCCGGACCACATTTTGTTGATCGCGGTTGCTTCGGCGAGGCTCACGCAGTTTGCGCTGGAGTTGGTGCCCACAACGCCCGAGTTTCCAGCCACGCTACTGCACAATGCAGCGGCGTCCTTCGAAGGGTCATATCGGCAGGAGAATGGATCGATCAGAAACCCGAGCGCCGCTCCGCCGCACGCATTGATGGCACCTGTGGTAACTGCATTCAGCTTGGAAGTTGCGATGGGCGCGCCAAGATCTCTCTGCATAACCACTTGTGGGTACGCCAGTCCGGCGAATAGCTGAACCCAGTTGATCCCCGGGGCGCCCGCGAGGATGCCGTCGAACTCGTCCGGAAACACCTGCGCCATCTTCAGGCCTTGCCGGCCGCCTTGCGAGAACCCGTCCCAGTAGGCGTATCTGTAAGGCTTGCCATAGAAGGCTTTGGCCAGCAACTTGGTCTTCGCAGCGAGCTCGTGAATCGCACGCTCGGAAAAGTCCTTCCATCCCACCGTATTGATGCTTGCGTCCGGGTTCATCAGGAACGCGCCTCCGCTGCCGAAATGGCCGTCATCGGATGTCGAGACCACGAAGCCTTTGGCGACCGCTGCAGCCTTGACTGGGATAGGGCTCCCACTGCCGCCATTAGCTAGTTTGGTTAAGTTCGTCTCATCGCTGCCAGCAAATCCACCATTGCCGTATACCCGGATGCGTTCGTTCCAGGACGAAGCGTTCGGCAGCCACACTTCTATCCCGATGCCAGCAGTCGTGGAAGGCGCTCCGGCCGGTCCCGGATTGCCTGGGCCGACCAACAGCTTCACCACGCAAGTATCCGCGCCAGCCTTTGGCGAGGACGCGGTGGCAGTACCGGAGAGGAGGAGAGGGTCGCCCGCCTTGAACTGCTTGACGAGCAATACGCTCGTAGCTGAGTCGGGCCTGAAGGCCGTCTTCATGCTGTCGTCGCATGAAAGATTCGCTTGTGCCGCAGGTGTGGGTGGCGCCGCAGTTGCGTTACCGATGACGTTGTTGAGAGCGCCGCCGCCGCCGCCGCCACAAGCGGTGAGCGCAAGGAGAGATGGGAGGATGGTTGCTCGAAAGAACTGTGCTGAGCGTGCTCTTTTCGGCGAAGCTTGGATTTGGTAGCGCATTGTATTTGTCTCCATTGGTATATCGTGGATGGCGCAGAACGCGCCGTTGAATGCAATTCCGCACTGAGCGGAAGCGCCCGTTCCTAATTTGCGCGGTGGCGAGGACTCTCGTTTGCCAGAAATTTCCTTTCCAGGTAGGTGGGCTCTCATGCAGGACCATGCGTGACACGATTCCGCCCTTCCCGCTGTGACTGCTCCCACTGTCAGTTCCACTTGCAAGCCGACATTGGCTGGTGACCGACTGCGGCGTTGTTGGCCCCGCCCTGCGCTTCTTTCGACGACTGACCAAAGCAAGCCAATCCGTTTGGAGACGCAATCGGCAGTCGTCCCTATTCCGGCTCGATGCCCGCCTTCTTGACCAACGCCGCATACTTTTTCATCTCGCTGCGGAATGTGGCTTGGGCCTGCTCGGGCGTGCTGATGCTGATGGTGTTGCCTTGGGTGGTCATCGCCTGTTTGACTGCCGGATCCGCGAACGCGGCGATCACCGCATCGTGCGCCTTTGCGACGCTGGCGGGGCTCATGCCCTTGGGCCCGATGACCGCGAACCATGCGTCGACGACGAAGTTCGGCAACCCCTGCTCGGCAAAGGTGGGAATCTCCGGCGCCGCCGGAGTGCGCTGCGCCGTCAGCATGCCGATCGCGCGCAGCGTGCCGCTCTTGATGTGCGGCTGCACGCTGGGAAGGGCGGCGGTCCCGAAGTCGACCTGTCCGCCGATCAGGCCAGCCACCATCGGCCCGACGCCTTTGTAGGGGATGTGCTTGGCCGATACGCCGGCTTCCTCGAGGAACAGCTGCGTAGCCAGGTGCAGGATCGTGCCGTTGCCGCCCGAGGCGAAATTGAGCTCGCCCGGCTTGCTCTTGAGCAAGGCGATGAACTCCTTGCTGTTGGTGGCCGGGACCCGCGACGGATTGACCACCAACACCATGGGCGTGGCGCCGATGATCGCGATCGGCGTGAAGTCGCCCGGCATGTCGAAGGACAGCGACTTGATCACGCTGGGGAAGATCACGACGTTGTTCGACACGACCGACAGCGTGTTGCCGTCCGGTGCCGAGCGCGCAAGCACCTGCAGGCCGACGATGCCGCCGGCACCCGGTTGGTTGTCGACGATCACCGAGGCACCGAAGGCCTTGGAGAGGGCCGGTTGGGCCGCGCGCGTGATCGCATCCACGCCCGAACCGGCGGCATTGGGGAGGATGAACCGCACCGTGCCGGACTGCGCGTGCGCGGCCAGTGTCCACGGACCGATAGCCAAGGCGGCCGCCGAAGCCGCCAGCAGCGACCGGCGCGAAATACGAAAGCGCGAAGTGCTCATGTCTGTCTCCTTTGTTTTCTGCCAGTCTGCCGTCCTGCCGCGATCAGGCCACGACCTTGCGGCTGCGCATGGCGTCGACCTCTGCGTCGCTGCATCCCATTTCCTTCAATAGCTCGACGGTGTGCTCGCCCAGGCGAGGCGGGTCCATGCGCACGCCGAGCCGGCGTCCCTCCAGCGTGATGGGGAACAGGGTGGTCTTGACCGTCTGGCCGGCCTTGGGTCCATCCGACAGGCGCATGTCGGCCAGGCCGCCGGTGGCCAGCAAGTGCTCGTCGTCATAGAGGTCTTCAGGCCTGCGGATGGGCGCGAATGGCAGTCCGGCCTTTTCCATCGCCTGCGCCAGTTCGCCCGCGCTGCGCTCGGCGATGCGCAGGGCGATGGTCTTCAGCAGGCGAGGCCGGTGCGAGACCCGCTGATTGTTGGTGGCGAGTTCAGGCTCGGCCTTGAGGTCGGCGAAGCCCAGCGTGTCGCAGAAGGTCTGCCACTGGGTATCGCTGACGGCGGCCAGGAAAATCTGCTCGCCGTCCTTGACGGTGAACACGTCGTAGACCGCCCAGGGATTGTCGCGCGCGGGCATCGGTGCCGGATGCTTGCCGGTCACCGCGAACTGCAGCATGTGCTGGCCCATCAGGAAGACATTGTTCTCGTAGAGTGCTGACTGGATCTCCATGCCGCGGCCGGTGATGCCTCGCTGGATCAGGGCACCTAGCACCGCGATTGCGCCGAACAGGCCGCCCATGATGTCGTTGACGCTGGTGCCCGCGCGCAGCGGATCGCCGGGGCGCCCCGTCATGTAGGCCAGGCCGCCCATCATCTGCACCACCTCGTCGAGCGCGGTGCGATGGTCGTAGGGCCCGGGCAGGAAGCCCTTGTGGCTGGCGTAGATGATGCGCGGGTTGACCTTTGCAAGCGATGCGTAGTCGAGCCCGTACTTGGCCATGGTGCCGGGCTTGAAGTTCTCGGCCACCACGTCGGCCGTCGCGGTCAGGCGCCGCGCCATCTCGGCGCCTTCTTCGGTGTGCAGGTCGATGCCGATGCTCTTCTTGTTGCGGTTGAACATGGGGAAGAAGCCGGCACCGGCGCCGACCAAGCGGCGACTGTGGTCGCCGTCGACCGGCTCGATCTTGATCACCTCCGCGCCCAGGTCGGCAAGGACCATGCCGCACGTGGGGCCCATCACCATGTGGGTGAACTCGACGACGCGCAGGCCCTTCAAAGGCTGAGCGACTTGCAACTGATCGGTCATGCGGCTTGTTCCTCTGTCATGGTCTTTGGAAGTCCGGAACGCCACAGCGTGCCGTGCAGGGTCTCGCCCTCGAGCCACTGCGCGACCTTCTTCCTGAGGGTCAGCAGCGCGTCGAAGTCCTGGCCGGTCTCGATGCCCATGCTGGACAGCATGTAGGCCAGATCCTCGGTCGCGACGTTGCCGCTGGCGCCCGGCGCGTGCGGGCAGCCGCCGATGCCGGCCAAGCAGGCATCGAAGCGACTGATGCCGAGTTCGAGCGCCGCATAGACGTTGGCCATGCCGAGGCCGCGCGTGTCGTGGAAATGGCCGCAATTGAGCTTCTCGGCAGCAATCGGCAGCACCGCCTCGAACAGCGAGCGCACCATGGCCGGGTCGGCATAGCCCACCGTGTCGGCCAGGCTTATCGCCTCGGCACCGGCGTCGATCACCGCCTTGACCAGCCGAACCACCTCCGAGGGCTCGACCCGGCCCTGCAGCGTGCAGCCGAAGGCCGTGCTGATACCGACCTCGATGCGCGTGGGCGAGCCGCGCGCATCGCGCGCGTCGCGGATGCGCGCAATGTCCTCGACCACCTGATCGGGCGTCTTGCGCAGATTGGCAAGGCTGTGCGCGTGGCTGGCCGACAGTGGAAGCAGCATGAGATCGGCTTCGCACTCCATCGCGCGCTCGGCCCCCTTCAGGTTGGGCACTAGCACCGACGCCTTGAGGCCCGGCAAGGTCTTGGCGAAGGCCAGCAGTTCGGCGGTGTCGGCCAGCTGCGGCAGCAGGCGCGCGGGTACGAAGGAGCCGACCTCGATCTCGCGCTGTCCCGCTTCATAAGCGTCACGAATCCATTCAAGTTTGGCGGCGGTCGGCACCACGCGCGGGATGATCTGCAGGCCATCGCGAAGGCCGACCTCCCTGATCACGACTTGTAGTGGCAAGGTGGAAGAACGGGTCATGGATCGTTTCCTGGGCATTTCGCTGGCTTCAGTCTAGAATTTCCAAACTGAGCTTGGTTGTCAATTTGAGAAGCTCTGAGTTCCCGAACGGAATATCTTGCGCGACCTAGACCTCACCACCCTCCGCCTCTTCGTAGCAGTCTGCGAGGCCGGCAACATGGCGCGCGCCGGCGAGCAGGCCAACATAGTCGGCTCCGCGATCAGCAAACGGCTGGCGCAACTCGAGGATCAGCTGCGAACACCGCTGTTGGTGCGTAAGCGCCACGGCGTCGTTCCAACCGCAGCGGGCCAGACTTTGCTGGAGCATGCGCGTGGCATGCTGGATGGCGCCGCACGCATCGAGCGCGACATGGAAAGCTACCTGACGGGCGCGCGCGGCCAAGTGCGCGTCCTCGCGAGCATCTCCACCATGGCCGGTTCGTTGTCCAAAGACGTCGCGTCATTCTTGAAGATGCCGGAGCACCGCACCATTCAGGTCGATCTCGAGGAGCGACTGAGTCCAGAGGTCGTGTCTGGTGTGCGCGATGGCCTCGCCTCGGTGGGGGTCTGCTGGGACATCGTCGAGCTTGGAACGCTGCAGAGTCGGGCCTACCGGCGCGACAGCCTGTGTGTCGTAGTGCCGCGCGGCCATCCGCTCGCATCGCGAAAGACTGTCCGGTTCGAGCAGACGCTCGACTATGAGCATGTCGGCCTGCCTATCAGCAGCGCGTTGCAGGTCATGCTCCAGCGCGCCGCCGCACGGGCGGGGCGCGCATTGGTTAATCGCATCATCGTGAGCAATTTTGAGGCCGCTCTGGGCGTGGTGCGCGCAGGCCTGGCCATCGGGATTGTCTCGAGAGAAGTGGCCGACCGCCAAGGTGCGTCCAACGGCTTGCACGTCATTTCGTTAGCCGAGTCCTGGGCCGAGCGCCGTTTCGTTCTCTGTTTTCGCGATGCCGAAAGCCTTTCGGTTGCAGCCAAGCTGCTGTCAGAGTACCTCGGCACACGCGCCGAGACATAGGATGGTGATGGAGAGCTGCATTGCACTCGTTCGGTCGATCGGTCCTCGTTCCAATACTCGGCAACGGTGCCCGCAACGCCAATTCACGACATGCGGAAGCGGCCGTTTCGGACGATTCGCTGCTCAGCTTGCTTCCATTGCCAACTGCCGTGCCCCTTTTGGTATCTGCGACTCCTCCGAGCTTCAGTCCAGCCTTCCGGTTTGTCCAGGGTGTCAAAGGGCTGCACGTGTTGCTTCTGTCTGCGCAGATCCACCACACCGTAGCGCTCCATCGTCTTCAGCGTAAAGGGCACCGCCTCAACTTGCGAAACCATCCAGTTGCTTATCCTGCTGGGCCTAAGCGGACGCCCCGGCTCTGGTGCGAATTTCTTGCGCAGCCGAACGGCTTTGTGAGTGCGTTGCGCCGGTCAGGCTGGAGGGCGTCAAGCAGCGTGTCCCGGACTTCCTGAGTGTCGCCCCCCAGTCAGGCCGAAAGCACCGCGTTTCAGATCGCGGGCGCGGCTCGGCCTTGAAGCCCCAGTCGACGAAGATTGAACTGGCCCTTGCGGATTCGGTGCAGCAACTTACGCCGGCGATCGTCACCGCCGCGCGGTCGAAAACCTTGAAGCCGAGCGTCATTCGCGGGGCGTCTACTCGTGGCGTCCAGCGGCGTAGAGAATCGTTGCACTGCCGACGAGATAGGTTGCACATGAATTCAGTCGGTGGGGTGGGGCGAGCGTTGCGCAAGGTTGGCGCCCCCCGGATTTCAGTGGCATTCGAGTGGCCGCTTCGGAGAAAATCGTATACCCGCTTTGGGCCCATCCTTGCTATTCGCCCTTCGCGCGTGAACGACAGCAACCAGTCTCAAGCTGAAGTTGCTGCATTCCCGAGAACAGCCGCGGGCAGTGCATGCTCCCCTACACCCAGGGTGCATCCTCATGCCCCTCCGGTTGCGCCTCGCGCCCTCGCGATTGGAAACTCAGGGCAGGATGAGCCCCGATCCGGAGTTTTTAGTCGAAAGATCCCACAACTCAATTTTTTAGTAAATAACTTTAGTAAACCTAAGGCAGGCCGTTTACGGCTGTATTAGATCGTTTACGACTATTTTGTACTTGAACACCCCCCTCGCTCACTATCCAGGCGTCCACGTTCGCATTGCGATCGGCTACTGGCGTAGGGGTGGTTGCACCTGCAACAAGGCAGCGCGATCGTCCGCTGGGTCAAAAAGCGATTCCTGCGTTTGAGCCGCGTTGGTTCCGTTCTCTGGAGTTCTTGGAAAGCCTGCCTTGTTGATGGTTTGCCTGCCCGTTCGGTTGCCCTTCATCGTCTTGGCCCACCGCGCGGTTTTGTTCGATGTTCCCTGAATCGCGTTGCGATCCAGCACCACCCCCTCGCGGCGCCTTCGAGTCGGCGGCTCCGCATCTGCTCGAGCGTCGGCTTTTCGATGCTCGCTGCTGCTCCGTTCAAAGGCAGTTGCGCAGCGATTGCCGTCTTCCCGAGTCGATCTGCGAACACACGCCGTGGCGCCGATTGCTGGCCTTCAGGTGCCGCGGAGATCTCGGCCAGACGACCGGTTCCAAGGTACAGCCGACATAGCCGAGCGAAGCTGGGCCGAAACTATCGAAGCGCGCCCGGCGCTATGTCGATGCTCCCTCGAAGGTCCGCTTCTCCAGACGCCGAACTAGCGTTCCGGGCCCGAAGCGGCTGTAGAACTTTCTCCAAAGCGGCCTTTCGCCTACGATGTCGTGAAGTCAAATATGACTGCCGCAGAAAAGGTCGACAGCGCGCTTCGCCTACCCATCACTCGTCGAATTCGGTCGAGTGCGCCAACTCCATCTGGGCCTCCAGGGCGGAGAGCCTCGAGGTCAGAGCTTCGTGGACAAAGGCGTAAGCATCACTTCCCAGTGTGAGTCGCCGCGGTGCGGGGCTTTGTGATGTCGAATCGATAATTGCCTGAGCAATTTTGCGCGGGTCACCGCGGAACATGGAGAGCCCCGCGGAGGTAACCATGCGCCTGAAGTCCCCGGCGGCCGTCTTTTCGTACACGTCCATCGTTTTGCCGAACGCGGCGCTCGAGGTTCCAAAGTTCGTGCGGGAGGCACCAGGCTCGACGAGCGTTACCTCGATTCCGAAGCTGGCGATTTCAGGAATCGTTCCTTCATAGAATCCCTCGATGCCCCACTTGGTCGCCGCATAGACGCCCATCGTCGGATACGAGCCCTGGCCGACCATGGACGAAATCTGAACGATTCGCCCCCCGCCTTGCTTGCGCAAGTGCGGAATCACGGCCCGGGCGATATGTATTGAGCCAAGCAAGTTGGTATCGACCTGCCGCTCGATTTGTGCGTCATCAACTTCTTCCGCCGCGCCGAGCAACGCATATCCCGCATTGCTGACAACGACGTCGATACGCTTGAGGTCGGAGAACGCCTTCTCGACTACACGTCGAACGTCGTCGGCGTGCACGACATCGAGGACCTCCACCCAGAGTCGGTCGCCGTGCGCCTTCTTCAAGTCATCTAGAGCGTCTTGCTTGCGAACAGTGGCGGCGACTCGGTCACCTCGCCGCAGAAGAATCTCGGTCAGCTGACGGCCGAAGCCGCTGCTGGTGCCAGTGATAAGCCATGTTTTTGACATGATGGTTTCCTTTCTGCGAGCCAGCAACTGCGGCTCGATTTCCTGCCAATTCGACAATTCGACTCACGCAGCGGACATGTTGCGCAAATCCAGTCCAGCCAACTCCATCCTGAGGGCGACCACTCTCTGCGTTCCATTCAAAGCCTCCATCCGACGTTGCGCTTGGAGCCAAAGTGGAAGGGCTTGGCGAAGGAGTCGTTCGCCCGCCTGCGTGAGTTCCACCAGGCGCATGCGGCCATCGTCGGGCGCGGGGCCAATCTGAACCAGGCCATCCCGCTCCAGAACGGAAGCCATCTTTCCCATGGCCGTCCGTTCGGTGTCGAGGCGCTCAGCAAGGGTGTTCATGGGCGCACTCTTGACCTCTTCGAGCAAAGCCAGAATCAGAAACTGCGATATCCGTAGCCCGGTCGGCTGCAGGTGCGCGTCGTACAGCCTTGCCGCCTGTCTGGCTGCCTTCTTGATGGCAAAGCAGTTGCAATCCTCCACACTCGTGCGCGCATCGACCTTGGACATTCAAAGCTCCTTGGTTTCCAGTTCAGCTTCGTCCTTCAGACGAACGCTTCGCGGTTTTTCGCGATGAATTCGGGAACGGACAGCGCCCGCGTACCCGTCACCTGCTCGACGGCATCGTTGGTGCCCGCGAACACGCCGTCTTGGTAGTCCTGGGCCACCTCCACCAGGTGCTGAACAAGGAACGGATTGAACTTATAGGTGCGCTCCATCTCGTGGCGGAACGCATCGATGGTCAGCGGCGCGTAATCGATTCGTGCGCCGAGTACCTCGCTCATGGCCGCGGCTATCTGGTCGTGATTCATCTCGACCGGCCCGTGGAGGCTGTAGGTCTTGCCAGCATGTGGTGCAGGGTTGTCCAGAATGTGTGCGATGACGCGGCCTTGGTCGTCCGTGCTAATTGGCGCATGGCGGCCATTTCCAAACGGGAACTGAATGCGCTTCGTCGCCCAGATTTCGTGCGCGAAATGCGGGTAGACAAGCCAGTCGGCAAAGAACGTGGGACGAAGGTGGGTCGTTGCCACGCCGGACCAATCGAAAACGCGCTCTGCAACCCAGTGGTCTTGCGCGGCATGGCTCTTCGAATCCCGCCGGGCGGAAATCTGAGACATGTTCACGATGGCAGTGACATCTGCCTCCTTCGCGGCCTGCGCAAAGAAGGCACTCGCCTGCACGATGCCCGGGCTGATGGGATGCAGGAAGTACGCGGAGCGGATGCCTTCCATCGCCGAGCGAATTGCATCGAGGTCGGTGAAGTCGCCCAGTGCGATTTCGACCCCCTTCTCGCGCAAGGCTTGGGCAGCTTCGCCGTCCGAGCGCACATAGGCCCGCACGCGCCTGTTCATCTTCAACAATGTGTCTATGGCTGCACCGCCAGTACGGCCAGTCGCGCCACTTACGAGGATTTCTGCTTGAGTCATGATTTCATTCCTTTCAGTCGATGCGGGCATATGCTCGCAGTCGACAAAGCTGTGCCCGTTGCGTGGAGGCACAAGGCCACATTTCGCGCTTGCGACTCAACTCTCGAACGGAGCGTGGTCGAGCAAGTCGCAAACGTCGGGTATTTCGAAGCCACGAACGTGGCGATGTCCGATATCGGCCAGCCCAGTGCCAACCGTGGTATGTGGCTTCTTTCTCGCGACTTCTGCCAAGGCACTCTGGAATGCGGCCTTGAATCCGAGGCGTGGATAGAGTGAGAGCGTGTCGTCGATGAGGGACGGGGTGATTTCTTCCATCCGAAGCCCCATCACATCGACATGGGCGCCCATGTGCACGAGGGCCACTTCCGGCTCCCGGCGGTCGGCGATGCCTGCGCTGGAGTGAAGTGCAATGGCATCCCAAACCAACTGCGCCTTCGACTCTGGGTAGCCGTCGGCGATAAGGATTCGGCTGGCCGCGTCCGCCCCATCCACCTCAAACCGTTGGTCGGCCGCGTAGGCTTCTGTCAGGCCCAGGTCGTGAAGCAAGGAGCCGAGGTACACCACTTCACGGTCGTATTTCAAGCCCCGCTTTTTTCCGAGGAACTCGGAGAACCACCATGTGCGGTGAACGTGGTTCTTCATGGTCAGTGAATGAACACTGTCCACCAGCGCTGCAGCCTTTCGCGATAGCACGGATGTCGGAGCGCGGATTCCTCCGATGAAGATGGGGGTTTCCATGGTGTTTGCTCCTTGAAGAGGGCTTCGATGCCCCTTACTGTAGGACTTTCGCACATGGCATTTATGACAGTTTATTGGTGTTTTGTGCCATAGTGAGACATCACGATACCCAGGCACCTCGTCATGACAAGACCCAAGATTCCACGCCAGCCACCCGTCGACAATGCACCGGCGCGTCGTGATTCTTGGCCTGCCTCCGGTTGACGCGCTCGACGTCATCGGCCCGGCGGAGGGATGCAACATCGTCCAGGCCGCTTGGTAGCTGGCCAGCCCCAGTACCCGCTGTAGCCCCAGAGCGCTGACGCCTTGCTTCTGGTTGGTCACGTACCAGGCTGCGGCCAGCCACACCCGCAGCGCTGTACGCGGCTTGTCGAAGATCGTGCCGGCGGTCACCGTGGTCTGGCGCGAGCAACCGCGGCACATCAGCTGCCCGCGGCTGGATCGGTACGGTGCGCCGGCAGCACCGCAGCGTGGGCACACGAATCCCTGCGGCCAGCGCAGCCGCTCCAGGTAGGCCAGACAGGCTTCCTCGGTGCCGAACCGCGCACTCTCGGTAACGCACGCCAAAGCCATATGCGTTGTACGGCGAGGTCATGTTCATTAAGATGTTTGATAACATCTAACGTCGGAATACGTAGCCCTGCCACAGGCCGCGGATTTGCCTCGCGCCGTCCGCGGCGCCGATTTGAGAGTCCCTTACATGCGAAGAGTAGTTATCACTGGAATGGGCCTTGTTACGCCCTTGGGAGCCGGCGTTCAGCCGGTCTGGGCCCGCCTACTTGCCGGAAAGTCCGGCCTGAACTGGCTCCCTGTGAGTTTGGTAGAGCGCCTCCCAAGCAAGGTAGCTGGACTAGTTCCAGGAGTCAGTGAGGACCTTGCCGCGGGGTTCGACCCGCTTCGGTTTGTTATGGAGCGGGACCTGCGCAGAATGGACCGCTTCATCGTCCTCGCGTTGGCCGCAGCGGAGGAAGCAATCAGTCATGCTGGATGGCGTCCGACCTCAGAGCGCGACCGCTCTCGAACAGCTACCATCCTGGCCTCCGCTATCGGAGGTTTCCACTCAATCACCAATGCCGTTGATACGGTCCGTCAACGTGGTCCGGGAAAGCTCTCCCCCTTCACTGTTCCGTCCTTCCTGATCAACCTCGCCGCGGGGCAGCTCTCAATCAAGTACGGCTTTACCGGTCCGTCCGGCGCGCCCGTGACGGCATGCGCGGCAAGCGTTCAGGCCATCGGTGATGCTGCCAGACTCATTCGCTCCAACGAAGCCGACGTCGCGATCTGCGGAGGAGCAGAGTCTTGCATCAATGAAGTCAGTTTGGGTGGATTTTCGGCGGCACGCGCGCTCTCTACCGCCAAGTACGACCTACCGTCGAAGTCTTCCAGACCGTTTGACTGCGCACGTGATGGATTCGTCATGGCAGAGGGAGCGGGGGTGCTCGTCATCGAGGACTTGGAGCACGCCCTCGCGCGCGGCGCGCGGCCCATCGCGGAGGTTGTTGGCTACGGCACGACCTCAGACGCTCACCACATCACTTCTGGCCACGAAGACGGTCGTGGAGCGAGACGGGCAATGGAGATCGCGCTGGAACAGGCCAACCTGCCGCCAAGCGAAGTCCGTCACCTGAACGCCCATGCAACCTCTACTCAGATTGGCGACGCGGGCGAGCTCGCGGCTATCAAGGCAGTCTTTGGAGACCAGGGCGACATTGCGATCAGCGCGACGAAATCCTCAACCGGCCATCTGCTGGGCGCAGCTGGCGCGACTGAAGCGATCTTCACGGCGCTTGCCCTGCGACACCAAGTGGCCCCACCGACGCTGAACCTTGAGAACTTGGATGCAGTTGCCTCCGGGCTCGACGTCGTTGGCAGCGTCGCCAGGCCTTTTGAGTCCGAGTACGCCATCTCCAACGGCTTTGGGTTCGGCGGCGTCAATGCGTCAGTACTCCTAAAAAGGCTGGGCTAGGAGACGCGATGGCGCCTATTTTCACGGATAGGAAGGGCATCTCCGGCCGCGACCACTGGTACTCCCCTCACGGCGGGTAGCTTGACGTCAACGCGGCAGGAGCCACCGAGAACGCAGACATCTAGGGATGGTCTGCAAAACAGGCCCATCCCTTGCATGATCTGAGCCCATGATTTCCAAACGCGTGACGCCCCCTAATCAGCTCGGCTTGGGCCTGAACCTGTCCACCAAGAAGACGCGCAAGCGCGAGTTTCTCGACGAGATGGATCGGGTGGTGCCCTGGGGCGCACTGGTTCAAATCGTCGAGCCGCATGCGCCGCGGGCAAAGACCGGTCGACCACCGTTTGCGATCGAGACGATGCTGCGCATTCATTACCTTCAGCAATGGTTCGGTCTGAGTGATCCGGCGATGGAAGAAGCGCTGCACGACGTGCCGCTGTACCGGGAGTTTGCTGGCCTCGGTGATGGCGTGAGCCGCCTGCCCGACGAGACCACCATCCTGCGGTTTCGCCATCTGCTGGAGGCCCACGACCTGGCCGTCGACATGCTCCGCGTGGTCAACGACATCCTGCAAGCCAAGGGTCTGATGCTGCGCACGGGCACGGTGGTGGACGCCACGCTCATCTCGGCGCCGAGTTCGACCAAGAACGCCGAAGGCGAGCGCGACCCGGAGATGCATCAGGTGAAGAAAGGCAACCAGTGGTACTTCGGGATGAAAGCGCACATCGGCGTGGATGCCGCCTCGGGCCTGGTGCACACGGTGGTGGGCACCGCAGCCAATGTGAGCGACATCAACGTCGCTGGCGCACTGCTGCATGGTGAGGAGCAGGCAGCCTTCGGCGACGCCGGCTACCAAGGCGTGCACAAGCGTGGCGAAGCCCAAGGGCCGACCTGGCATGTGGCGATGCGTCCGRGCAAGCGCAGGATGCTCAACCCCTTTATCGAGCCGGAGTTCATGGCCGAGCGTGTGGAGAAGATGAARGCCAGTATCCGAGCCAAGGTCGAACACCCGTTTCGTGTGATCAAGCAGCAGTTCGGCTTCACCAAGGTGCGCTACCGAGGGCTGGCGAAGAACACGGCGCAGATCGTCACGCTGTTCGCGCTGTCGAACCTGTGGATGGCGCGGAGGCGTTTGATCGGGATCGAGGGATGAGTGTGTCTGCAGGGCCGGAATCGGGCCCACAAGACCTGCTTGAAGGCTGCGCCGCGCGGCAAATCGACGCCACAACAGCTCGATTGAGACGTTCGGATTCATCGGCGTTGGCTTGTTCATTCAACCGTCCGCGCTGCGCGTGTTCTGCAGACCATCCCTAGCAATCCGGGTACCTTACCTTCCTCGCTCTCCCGTCAACACGGTCTGCTGACAGGGCTTATCCAATTCCAGCGTGTGGAACAGACGCCTTTTCCTCTGTCGACGAGCCGCCTCGACCACTTTCCAGTCCTCGCCTCGCTGCTTTGAGGATTCGCTCGGCCAGTTGCTCGTCGTCAACAAGACGGGCCAAGGTAGCGGCTCCAACCATGCTGGACGCCTTGAACATCGCGTTGGCGTCGGCAATCTCAGGATCAGCGCTTCCGTCTTGCCTAGCCAAGACACCGATGAGGTCACGGAGCCCCTGCGAAGCGGCCAGTCGCGTCGCCCCGTCGGCTCTCGCGATTTCACTTCCCATGGTCACCAGCGGGCAGGCTGTTGCGAAGTCCTCGTGGAATTCTCGTGAAAGAAAGCTCTCCGCATACCGCGCAAACTCCTCGTCGCCTCCCAGCACTGCGGTGTCCGTTGCGTAAACAAGATCCCCGATGCTCTCCGCAAAGGCTTCTGCGATAAGCTGGTCCTTTGAATCAAAATGTCGGTAGAACGCACCGTGGGTCAAGCCGGCAGCCGCCATCACGTCGGAGATGCGCGTCGCATGAATTCCGTTACGCCAAAACTGATGTGCCGCGACTTCAACAATTCGCCTACGAGTCGCAGCCGCATCTTCCCTTGACTTTCTCATCGGGAACTCCATCCTGCCATCCGCTATATCTAGCTTCACGGAAAAACTCTTCCACGCCCCATCCGCCTATCAGTCAGATGTGCGCGCGAGAGTTGGTTACAACACAACATCCATTCTATTCACACCCAGAGACTTTGATCACCATGGGGCTTTCGCCCCGCCTAGCTCTTGCAGACCGAATATCAGCCGGCCTGTCAGGAACGGTGTTTACCTCCTGGGAGGTAAACGAAAGGTGGCGGCCTGCACGAAACAGGCCGGCACTGACTAGACGGCTTCAGCAGCTTCCGGGGCCACGCCAGCGGCATCTCGCTTCACCTTGAACCACAGCGCGTAAAGCGCGGGGACGAAGATGAGCGTGAGTGCCGTTGCGACGATGAGGCCGCCCATAATAGAGATCGCCATGGGACCCCAGAACACGCTGTCCACCAGTGGAATCATCGCCAGTATTGCAGCGGCCGCGGTCAAGACAACAGGGCGGGTCCGCTTCACCGTGGCCTCCACGATTGCCGTCCAAGGATCTGCGCCGGCCTTCACGTTCTGGTCGATTTGGTCAACCAAGATGACCGAGTTCCGCATGATCATCCCGCCCAAGGCGATAACCCCAAGCAGCGCCACGAATCCAAACGGCGCACGGAAGATCAGCAAAGCTGGCACTACGCCAATCACGCCGAGAGGGAACGTCATGAAGACAAGGAACATCTTCGAGAAGCTCTGCAGTTGCAGCATAAGGAAGGTCAGCATGACCAGGAACATGAGCGGAAAGACGGCAAAAATGGCTAGGTTCGCCTTTTCGCTCTCCTCAACAGCGCCCCCAGCCTCGAGGTGATAGCCGGGAGGCAGGCTGTCCACGACAGGCTTCAGCATGGGCATGATTTTTCCTGTCGCGTACGGGCCCTGAACACCGTCGGGCAGATCCGCCCGAACGGTCAGCGCGAGCTCGCGATTGCGCCGCCACAACACCGGCTCGTCGTAGTCGTGCTTGATGTGAGCGACTTGAGACAGGGGGACAGTCAATCCAGCAGGCGTGAACAGTTGAATGTCGTCAAGCGAGCTCAGATCCTTCCGCTCCTTGGCAGTCGAGCGAAGAACGACGTCCACCACGTGCTCGCCCTTACGGATCTGCGTCACTGGGATTCCAGACACTGCAGCCTGGACAACCCTCTGCACATCAGTGCTGGTCAGCCCCAACAGTTTCACCTTGTCTTGGTCGACATCCACACCGACCCGACGAACTTGCTCGTTCCAGTCCAGTTGCGTGTCTCGTACCAGCGGACTGGTGCGCATGATGTCACGCACCTTGTAAGCGATCGAGCGAACCTTCAGAGGGTCCGGCCCCATCACCCGCACTTGAACGGGGAAGCCAACGGGCGGGCCAATGTCCAGGCGCAAGACACGGGGTCGCGCATCCGGGAACTGCTCATTCTTGTCGAACAGCGCCTGCATGCGAGTCTTCACGCGTTCGCGCGCCGGAATATCAGGTGTAAGCACCACTAGTTGAGCGTAGCTCGGGCTTGGGAGCTCGGGCTGCTGCGCGATGTAGAAGCGCGGCGAGCCGGCGCCCGTGTAGGCGGTGAAGCTGCTCACGTCCTTGTCCGCCTTGAGGATCGACTCGAGACGAACCACTTGGGCCTGCGTTGCGGCGAAGGAGCTGCCTTCGCGCATGCGCAGGTCAACCAGCAGTTCTACACGCGAGGCCGTCGGGAAGAACTGTTGCTGCACTAAGCCCATGCCAGCTCCCGCGACACCAAAGGCAACGACGGTAGCGATGACGACAAGCCTCCGGTGCTGAACACTCCAGTCGATGACCGCTTGCCAGCGACGGTAACGGGGCGACGCGTAGGGATTGTGCCGCTCATCAACGTGCACCAGATTCTTCGGCAGGAGCTTGACGCCAAGATACGGTGTGAAAACGACTGCGACGAACCATGAAGCAATCAGAGCGACGCCAACCACCCAGAAGATGCCGCCCGCGTACTCACCAGCGATCGACTTCGCGAACCCAACCGGCATGAAGCCAGCGACCGTGACAAGGGTGCCCGTCAGCATGGGGAAAGCAGTGGACGTGTAGGCGAACGTGGCCGCCTTGACTCTGTCCCAGCCTTCCTCCAGCTTAACGACCATCATCTCAACGGCGATGATCGCGTCATCGACCAGCAAGCCTAGTGCAATGATGAGCGCGCCGAGAGAAATTCGGTCCAGATTCCAGCCCATGATGTACATGACGATCGCGACCATGCTCAGCACCAGCGGTACCGTCGCCGCAACCACGATACCCGTGCGCCAGCCCAAGAAGAGGAAAGAGACCCCCAGGACAATCGCCAGCGCTTCGAGGAAGGAGCGTTCAAACTCCCACACGCTTTCTGCCACCAGCTTTGGCTGGTCAGCGTACTTTTCGATGGTCACTCCTGCAGGCAGGCTGGCCTGAATCCCCGCCATCTTCTTGTCGAGCGCCTTGCCAAGGTCAAGCACGTTGCCGTTCTTGACCATGGTCACGCCAACAGCCAATACAGGCTGTCCGTTCTCGCGAATCGTGTAGCTCGCAGGATCTTTGTAGCCGGCCTTGACCGAGGCGATGTCTGCCAGGCGGAGGACATGCCCCCCGCTCTCGATCCTCACATCCCCAACGTCGTTGATGTTGCGCAAAGCTCCGCTCACCCGCACGTGAACGCGGTCTACACTAGTATCAACGGAGCCCGAGGGAACAACCAGTCCTTGCTTTGCCAGCGCGTCAACTACGGTTCCCGGAGCGATGCCAAGGGCGGCGAGACGCCTAGTGGAAACCTCAACGAAGACTTGCTCAGGCTGCTGCCCAAGGATGTCCACTTTGTTGGTACCCTCGACCGTCTGCAGCCGCCGCTTGACATCCTCCGCCATCGTCAGCAGCTCAGACATCTGCATACCCTCGCCGCCAACTGCGTAGAGAACGCTGTAAAGGTCGGTGTACTCGTCGTTGTAGAAGGGCCCCTGAACGCCTTCCGGGAAAGACGCGCGGATGTCCCCAATCTTCTTTCGAGCTTGATACCACGCTTCTTCAAGTTCTTTGGAGCTCGTGCCGCCCTTCATCCACAGCGTAATCGCACCGTACCCTTGTCGAGAATAGGTTCGGACGTTGTCGAGACTACCAAGCTCTTGAACCTTCTGTTCGATGCGATTCAAAACCTGGTCCTGCAGCTCTTGAGCGGTGGCCCCAGGCCAAACGACCACTACGGTCATGCTCGGAACGGTGAAGCTCGGGTCTTCAAGCCGACCAAGGCGGAGGAAAGACACCACACCCGCCAGTAAGATTGCGACGATCAGAAACAAGACCATCGCGCGGTGGGTCACTGCCCACTCAGACAGATTGAACCTTTTCACGATGCGTTCCTACCGATCTTCATTGCCTCGTCCGGCTGGCGATCGATTGCACGGACCTTTATTCCAGCGTCCAGCTTCTGGGCACCGAAGGTCACGACACGGGTGTGCTCCGGAACCCCAAGGACGCTGACGCTGTCCGTGTTCGATGCAAGGACCTTGACTTCGATTGGCTTCAGCTTCTCGCCGCCTTCGTCGAGTGCCCAAACCGTCGGCTTGGTTCCGTTGTTCACCAGCGCACTCATCGGCAGCACCACGGAGGGCTTTGACGGGTACCTCAAGGTCAAGTCGGCGGTGCTCCCAAGAGGCCAAGCGTCGAGTTCATGAACATCCGACTGGCTTTGCACAAACTTCACGCGATAGGTGCGTCCCTGCGGGCTAGCGATTGGCGAAACCTCGCGCAACTTGAGGTCGATCGCGCCGCCGGCGCTGCCCCACAAGGATGCCTGAGCATTGAGAGACCTGATTTCACCTACCATGCCCTCGGGAATGTCAACCACGATTTCTCGATCACCTTGTCGAGCGATAGAGACGATCGACTGCCCCTGCGCAACCACTTGGCCAACCTCCGCACGCAGGCTCGTAATGACCCCCTCAAACGGCGCGACCAGAGTCGTGTAGGACGCTTGGTTCTTGGAGACTTGCAACTGCCGTTGCGCCTGGTTCAGTCGCGCGTCAGAAGCCTCCGATCGATAGATTTGACGCTCATGGTCAGCAGTGGCGATCGAGCCATCAGTCACCAGGCGGCCGAACCGCGCCTGATCGGAGGAGTCAAGACGCGCTTGAGCCTTTGCCTGCTTCACTTGGTCTTCAGCCGCTTCAACGCCCAGCTTGAAGTCAGCAACGTCTAGTACCGCGATGACCTGGCCAGCCTTGACCCGGTCGCCAACCTCCACTGCGCGCCGAACAACCTTCCCTCCTGCGCGAAAGCTGAGTTCGGATTCAATGTGCGCACGAACCGTTCCGGTGAACTCCCGCGAGCGCAACGCTGCAATCTGAGTGACTTCGGTCACATAGACTGGAAGCGGAGCGACAGCATCAGTCTTTTGGTCACTGCATCCGACGAGAAGCGCACTCGAGGCGGCCCCAGCAAGAACAAGGGAAGTAAGGTTGAGTTTCGTATTCATTTCAGATTTTTTTGGACGTCGGTATTCATCGAATCGGTGGCAATCTTGTCGCCGTCTTGAGGCCGCGAGAACCACCCACCGCCAAGTGCCTTGTAGAGTTGGACATAAGACAACACGCGCTCCTCGGCACCATCCACCGCATCCAACTCGCTGGAGAGAACGGACCGTTGGACCTCAAGAACGGTTAGCCGGCTGGCCTGGCCTTCGCGAAAGAGCGACTGCACCCGCCTGAACGCACCCTGCCGGCGGGCGAGCTCATCGCCGACGATCAAGCTCTTCGCGTCTTCGTTATGCTTGACCGCGAGGCTGCTCTCAACCTCTTGAACGGCGATCAGAACGGCGTGTTGCCATTCGAGAAGAGTCTGCTTCGCTACGGCGTCTTCTCCGTCGGCGATGGCCGAGATGCGCCCAGAGTTGAAGAGCGGCACGGCGAATGACATCGCGACGTTTTCAAAGTACGTCGGCGCGAAGCTGAGACTGTTCAGACGCAAGTTCTCCCGCCCAATCAACGCCCCCAGGAACAAACGCGGCCACATCTGGTCTCGCGCCTGCACCGCGCGCAACGTTTGCGCGGAATATTTGGCCTCGGCCGCCAGCAGATCCGGCCTGCGTCTCAAGAGGTCGCTGGGTTGCCCAGCACCAATCGGAACCACCTTTGGCCAGACGTACTCGGTGACACTGGCAATTGGGCGCTGCGATGGATTCATTCCGAGCAACGAAGCCGTGGAAGCTTGTGCGCTGGTGCATAGGCTGCGCAGGGCCGGCAATTGTGCCTCCGCTACGTCCGCATCCGCCAGCGCAAGTTCCAGTTCGACTTGGCTGAACAGCCCTTGTTCAACGCGGTTGGCGACGAGCTTGGCGGACTGGCGCTTGGACTCGGCCAGCTTTCCCAGTACTGCCAATCGTTTTTCTGCGCGTCGAAAGATGAAGTACTGGCGGGCGACTTCGCTCGCGACTTCAAGACGCACACCGACGACGCCGGCTTGCGCAGCGACAAGGTCGGACTTGGCCGCATCGCGAGCAGCACGCAGCGCGCCGCTCAAATCCAGCTCCCACGAGAGTTGCAGGCCGGCCTGATAGGCCCGAACATCGGGCTGCCAAGCGGTCTTGACTGGCGCTGGAAGACCCGACGAAGACTTCTGCGCTCCGGCCTGCCCGTCCAGGCTCGGCAGCAACGCGGCTGATTGCGCCGTCACCCCAAATCGCGCCGCGTTGACCCGCTGGAGGGCAATCTGAAGGTTTTGGTTCCTTTCAAGCGCCTGCTCAATCAGCCCCGACAATTGTTCGTCGCCGAAGGCCTGCCACCATTTAACACTGGCCGTCGCCGGACCAGTAGCACCACTCTCACGGAACTCATCGGACAGTGGAACGCCCAACTCTGCCTTCGGTGGGGCTGTTGTTGAGCAGGCGCCCAGGAGCGCGCTCAAGACTGCGACGGATGCGGCCGTCGCGGCTCTGTTGGCCCACCAAGGCGCGTGACTCAAGCTCTCTCTGACTCTTCTGATCATTGCTCACTCCTGAAAACTCGCTCTTGTGCCACGGACCGCCTGCTGGACGTCCGTGGCCGCATGCACCACAGACCGGACAAGCTCCCGCTGCCCCAAAGACATCTCCATCAAGTGAGCTCGGACCCGCGCCGCTTCCTCCCACTTTAGATGTTTGGTTGATACTAAACGAAAAGATAAAAGTGAACATCTAAAAAGTCAAGGGCCAGACGAGGGGAGTTGTAAATCGGTCCGTTGTACGGTGGCGGAACGGTCTAGGCTGCCTACTGCAGAACGCTGCGCAAGACAAACCGCTCAAGAGAATCGCCGAACAGGTCGTGGAGATACGCCGCCGCGCATGGCACTTGGCCTTGGGCACTAGAGCGTTCGGCCTTGCACGAGCGGTCGATACGGTCAGCCCTGGCCCCCGCAGCCCGTCGCCGCGCTGATCAGCACTCGGCCGGCCCCAATTGACATCGTGTTAGATGTTTACTATCATCCAACTTGATGGACCCTCGGTACCTGCACCTACAAGGAAGGGTAGAAAATGAGAAAGTCTCGAGAGGAAGCGGCCCAAACCCGCCTTCGCATCATTGAAGCCGCATCTCACGAGTTCCGTCGGAACGGCTTCGACGGTACGGGGCTGACCGACCTGATGGCTGCCGCCGGGCTAACTCACGGTGGCTTCTACAAGCATTTCTCGTCGAAGGACGAAGTAGCAGCCGAGGCGTGCACTCGCGCAATTGCCGACGTGTCAACAGTTGTCGAACAACGAACAGCTGTGCAAGCAGGTCGCCCCCTGAACCTCAATCAGGCGATCAAGAACTACCTTTCCTCGAAACATCTTTCCAACGTGTCTCAAGGGTGTCCGTTCGCCGCACTTGGCTCAGAACTCAGCCGCGGAAGCCCAGAAGTTCGCGAAGCCGCTACCGTGGGGTTGAAGGGGGTCGTGGACGCTCTAGCCAAGGAGGGCCTGGCCGAGGGCGACGAAGATGCTTGGTCACACGCGCTAGGGGTGGCAACGTCAATGATCGGCGCGCTGACCATGGCTCGCATGGTGGACGACCCGAAGCTTGCAAATCAGATCCTCTCCGAGGCACGTTCTCGCCTGAGCACCTAGGCGTTAGGAGCACGAATGAACATCAACGTGGAACTCTGGGGGGCGCACACGGGAAACTCCCTCAGAGCGGCTATCGCCCTTGAGGAGGCTGGCGTCGCCTATTCGGTTCGGCGGGTGGATCTACGAGGAGGAGAGCAAAGAACCCCAGAATTTCTTGCCTTAAATCCGGCGGCCCAGGTACCAGTTCTTGTCGAGACGTCTGACCAAGGGCGCCTGATTCTTCCGCAATCCAACGCCATCATGTTCTACGCGGCTGCACGCAGCAACGGTGACCTGCTGCCGGAAGCTGGGAACACTGAGTATTTCGCGGTTTTGGAGAGGTTCTTCTACTTTCTGACGGACGTGATTGGTTTCAGCGCGACAGGCTTCTTTCTCAAGAGCCGGGAAATTCCTGGAGGCGATGCCCTCTATGCCCAAGTCATCGATCGCGCTGCTCAAGCCGAGCGATTTCTCGCCGCGTCAGATTACATGGCGAGCGATAAGTTTTCGATCGCTGACATCGCGGCGTTTACCATCATCTGGGCGTTCCGGGAGCGAATGGATTGGCCGAACGTCCCACAGTTGCATGAGTGGTATCAGCGAGTCTTGGCGCGGCCCGCGGTCCAACGTGGGCTGCACGCGTTCAGCCGGCGTTCCGTCAATCAATAAGCCAATCCTTGGTGACGAGCAGCATATCAATTCGGCTGTCCGATTCGCCGAGTCCGGTGCCCTTGCCGTAGACCGCGATTCGCTCGAAGGTACCGTCAGGAATAGATTGGCCGAGCGCGCTTCGAGCGACACTGCACCCACTCTGTCCGGCTGAAGACTTACACCATGCGCGGGGACGTGACCCGCCGACCCGCGGCGACCACCTCACTGCCAAGGATGCTCAGGGAAAGCGAGATCGAGCGGAGTCCCGTATGGCAGAAATCAACCGAGTTCTGTCATTACTGCCTCACTCGCGGGAGCTATCCTCTCCGAGGAGCTGTTTGCCAAGAGGAGGACGGCGGCCACGATTCAGTTGTGGTTCGCAATCCGCTGAGCATTGGTCGCAGCGTCGTCAACGAACACGACTGGAATGAACATGTGTGATTTCGCGAAATTTAGATTTCTGAACCTCCCCGGACTCGACGAAGCATCATTGCGCTCGTTGTTTCCCACGTTTGTCCCAATGAAGACACTGGTGGTTCATTGCATCGATCCGAGGGTGAGCGGGATTCCAAAGGCCGTAGCCGACCATTTTGGAGATGAGACTTACCCCGGAGAGGTCATTTTTGACGAGTCTGGCAACAAGGTTGGTGCGACGACAACGTTGTTTGCCGTAGCAGATGCCGGCGGTCGCGCTATCGGGGCCCTGCAGTCGATATCGACGATGCAGTACCTATTCAACTTCAAGAACGTCGTTGTAGTACACCATTCATTCTGTGGCGCGACGTCGTTCACGCCTGAAGGCCTCATTGAGGCGTTCAAAACGGAAGAGGGTGTTGACATCTCCTCGGTATACGACCGAGAAAGTCTCAGCATTGCTGACTACGAGAAGTCGCTCAAGTACGACGTGGATCTTTTGCGTTCTAACACGGGCGTCCCCAAGCACTTGAATCTCTATGGCTTCTTCTATAACATTGATAGTGGCGAGCTGGTCGAAGTGGTGCGGGATATCCCCGACCCGATCCCGACGTAAACTGATGGACCTTACCCTGTTAAGTTGAGTTCACATTCCGCTGGACGCGCTTTTCGGAACCAACCAACTCTCCAGGCGCGTCGGAGGATCGAGGACACAGACGCGCTGTCAGCTATTGATGACGGCTTCGTCTCCGATTGCCGGAGCCAGAGCCCACAGACCGACTGGTCATTGCTCGTCGCATGCGGCAATGCAGACCGATTCCGGCCAGGATGCGGGCCACGGATCGCTTTTCAAATCAAGCTGCAAGACGATATTTGAGTGCCACTTGGCAGCACGAGCCTATGCCATCGGTGAGCGATCGGTGCCAATGACTTCATAGATGACGCCGCCGCCACTAGCGATATGGCCATTCCAAGTCTGAAACAGAAGAGGACCCACATGGAAACGCAAATCTTTATCCGAGATATCAGACCTGAGGAGTTTGTGGCGCTTGGCGAACTGCTCGTCGATGTCTATTCGAGGCTGGTCAACTTTCCGACACCCGTCGAACAGCCCGCCTACTACGAAATGCTGCGGGGCATTGGCGAGTTCACGAAAAAGCCCGGGGCACGGGTGCTCGTCGCGCTCTTGGCGTCCGGAGAGCTCGCTGGAGGAGTTGTCTACTTCGGAGATATGAGTCAATACGGCCCCGCTATTGCAGTGGACGTCAAACAAGCCTCGGGCATCCGCCTCCTTGGTGTTCATCCCAAGAGCCAGAACATGGGCGTCGGGAAGGCGCTGGCGCTTGCCTGTATTGGTGCAGCTCGTGAGCAAGGGCACGGCGAAGTCGTCCTGCACACCACCAAAGCGATGCAGGCCGCCTGGGGGATGTATGAGCGGCTTGGTTTCGCAAGATCCCCCGACCTAGACTTCGTACAGGGGGAGCTGCCGGTTTTTGGCTTCCGGCTGTCCCTGCGAGGACACTGAGAGTTTGATGAACCTCGAACCTCTCGGCATCGCGTACTTGCAGTCGGTCGCAACTCTCTAAGCTGAAGTCTGAGACTCGCGGGACCTCACGTTGCTGCGCCAAATCAGGCCGCTTCGCCGAGCGCCCGACTCCTTGCCCAACACTCAGACGAGACCCTGCCGGTTCTTGTCGTCGCCCATCGACGCGCCATTGAAAGCGCTCCTGATGCTGACGCAAGTTAGCCAACTAGCCGCCTGATGTAACAGATAACAGAGCTTGCGTACATTGCCGAGGCATGGCGATCACTACGTAACTACTTCCGAGTTGCAACAATCCGACAGCCCTGACTTCAGCGTCGCCGCGTGCCCTCGCAATCTCCGCCCGGCGCAGCGTGACGACCTCGCATTAGCTCTAGGGCAACCGGTCCGAGCAAATCGGAGCTCAAGATGAATTGGCATAAATCGTCCGCGATTGGTCAATCACGCCAACGCATGATCGCCCAAAGTCGAGGCTAGTGGTGGACACTCGAAGTTGTTGTACTTATCGGCGAAACACATGAATGCGACACGTGCCAGCGGCTCGGAAGGAAACGACGCCTTCTTCAATTTGGTCGACTTCAAATGGCTCATGGCTGGCGTGGGATGGCGCGTCGATCTGTCGCGCTTGCAGAGCGACAGAACCTATATCGATGAGTGCCTGCAGCGCGCTCTGAGGAGCGACTCCGAGTTGCTGCGGGAACGCAGCATCGAGCTGCTCGGCTTGCGGCCCAGCACGGACGCGTATTGCGACACTGATGGGCCGAGCGCATTCATCGGCTTGGAACGCGATGGGCGCTGAATGGGAGCGTCCGATTTTGCAGCCTCCGTGTGGGGCTACTGAGGAATGCCACAAGCTACGTACGGATAAGTACATATCTGATCGGCGTACCACACTAGTCATCACTAACTGGAGTAAGGCATGATTCCCGCCGCGTTGGCAACTTCGCTCGCTCAGCGCCATGCCCACTATGGCCGGATAGTTGCCGCAGTCACCTTTTTGACCATGCTGGTTATGGCCGGGGCGTTGGGTGCCCCGGGCGTATTTATGGGCCAGCTCCAGAAGGAGTTTGGATGGAACTCTGCAGCAATCTCCTCTACCCTGACGGTGCGGTTTAGCCTGTTTGGGCTGCTGGGACCGTTCGCCTCTGCGTGCATGAGCCGCGTCTGTGCGCGCCGCACCACGGTCTTCGCGCTCGCCGTGGTCTTTGGCGGCCTGTTGCTGTCGCTGTTCGTGGACCACCATTGGCAACTTGTGCTGCTGTGGGGCGTAGTGGTGGGCTTGGGTAGTGGCCTTATCGGCATCGCACTCGGCGCGCAGGTGGCCACGCGCTGGTTTTCCACCCACCGAGGACTGGTGGTGGGCATGATGTTCGCCAGTTCAGCGACGGGTCAACTCGTCCTTCTGCCATTGATGGCTCACGTGACTGAGAAACACGGCTGCCACGTCGCGCTCGCCTTTGTATTGAGTGGCTTAGGTTGGGCAGTGGCTATGGTGGCGCTGCTGATGCGCAACACACCTGCCGAACTCGGCCCGAAGCTGCTCAGCGTCGAGGAGGAGGCAAACTCGGCCGCCCTCCCCCACGGAATCGCCCAACCGCTGCAGTCGCCGCTGAAGACTCTGCGCGCCGCCGTGGACGACTCCGCATTCTGGGTCCTGTTCGGCACCTTTTTCATCGGCGGCACTTCAACCAATGGACTCGTTCAGACAACTATTCCTGTCGAAGTAATTCTTCTGGCTAGCGTCACCCTCGGCGTGCTGGCAGTGGATGCGCACAACGCGATTGCCGACATGTTCCCTCCGAAAGTCCGTTGCCCCCCCCAAACACAGCGTTCTGATACTCTTGGGCTACTTCGACGAGGTGCTCGACAAGGAACGGATTGAACTTGTAGCTTGCTACCTCATTGATCAGCGCTGTTTCCCCAGTAGGACGTATGCAGCGCGCTCTACCGATGTAGTAACCGCCAAAGAGGCGCAAAAGGAACTGGCGCCGTCGACGGACTTGGACAGCTGACCAATCGAACGGCTGTCGCCTCGGGGACTCCGTTCCGGAACAGCGTTCGTCGATATTCGCGCCGGCTTCCTTGTCGAGAATGCGCGCGATGGCTCGCCCTTGGTCATTGGTATCCGTCGGCAACCAAGAAGCGAGAGGCAGCAACTGCTCCGTCGACTTCAAAACGATTGTCCGCTACGTATTCGGCCGTCAGCCCTAGATCGTGGAGCAGCGAGGCTAGGTAGACAGCTTCACAGTCGTACCTGAAGCCGCGCTCCTCGCCTAGCAGGCTGCTGAAATACCTCACTCGAAGGTCCCCCGTCATTGAGCCTGGCGCGTTGTCCTTGCAGACCCACGAAACCACCTCCGATGCGCGGCCCTGACACATTCACCGAAGGCTTGTTCACCATGAGACGGCTGGACGACTTCATTCCCGCCGACCATCCGCTGCGACGTATCCGGGTGATGGTCAACGAGGCACTGGCCAAGATGGACGAGTTGTTCTCTCGGATGTACGAGGCCGACATCAAGGGCGGCCGCCCGAGCATCGCGCCGGAGAAGCTGCTGCGCGCGATGCTGCTGCAGATCCTGTTCAGCATCCGCTCGGAGCGCCAGCTCATGGAGCAGACGCAATACAACATGCTGTTTCGCTGGTTCATCGGCCTGGCGATGGACGACGCGGTGTGGGTGCCGACGGTGTTCAGCAAGAATCGCCAGCGCCTGATCGAGCACGACGCGGTGGTCGCCTTCTTCAATGAGGTGCTGGAGACGGCCGAGAACAAGGATTGGTTGTCGGGTGAACACTTCAGTGTCGATGGCACGCTGATCCAGGCCTGGGCCGGACACAAGAGCTTCGTTCGCAAGGACGGGGACGACGCTGGCGACAGCGGCGGGGACTTCAAGGGACAGAAACGCAGCAACGAAACGCACGAGTCGAAGACCGATCCCGATTCGAAGCTGTACCGCAAGGGCAAGACTGGCAGCGAGCTTCGCTACATGGGGCACACGCTCACCGACAACCGGCACGGCTTGGTCGTCAACGCCATGGTCACGCAGGCCGATGGCTTTGCCGAGCGTGAAGCGGCCAAGGCCATGATCTGGGACGCACGTCAAGCAGCCACCACTCCAGATGCCGAGGTCACGCTCGGCGCCGACAAGGGATATGACGCGGCCGAGTTCATCGAGGAGTTGCATCGCATGAAGGTCACGCCGCACGTGGCGCAGAACAAATCTGGGCGTCGCTCGGCGGTGGCCGACGAGATCGCACAGAGCGAGGGCTACGCCATCTCGCAGCGCAAGCGAAAGCTCATCGAGCAGGGCTTCGGCTGGGCCAAGTTCGTCGGCCCCATCCGCCAGGTGATGGTGCGCGGCATCAAGAAGGTCGACCAGTTGTTCGTGCTGACGATGGCCGCCTACAACCTCGTGCGCATGCGGACCTTGGCAGAAGTCCGTCCAACGGTCCCGTAGAGGGTCAGCGAGAGCCTCAAACGACCCTCGAAGAGGGGAAAACGGCGATGGAAGCGAGCCCGGAACGTCGAAATCACGCAACCGCCGACTTCAGTGCGCAGGATGACTTCAGCGCGCCTGGTACTTCAGCAGCCTGCTAGAAGATCAAAGAACCACCAGGTCTGATGCAGGTGGTTCTTCATCATTCCGAATGACTAGTTGCACGAGCGAGGCGGCCTTGCGGGCAAGCTGAGTATCAGGGGCAATGATGCTGCCGATAGTGACCGGTGTTTGCCTCTTCGAGGTCCCCGATTTGACCCGACCCGCGGTTGCGTTCGCAGATCTCATGCTTGTCATAAATGACAGACTTCAGATTATTTATGCCAAAATTGGATCCATCGTCATGTGAGACGTGAAACCAAAATGAAGAAGCGAACGAAGTCTGAAAGCGCGCCTGCGGGTTCCGCGCGAAAGCGGGTGGTTATCCTGGGCTTGGTGCCCGTGGATGCGCTGGACGTCATAGGTCCGGCCGAAGTTTTCGCCTTGGCCAGCAAAATGCATAAGGGAGAAACCGCGCCGTATTCCCTTGAACTGGTAAGTTCAGGTTCCGATGTCCATCTGGAAAGCGAAACAGGCATTGGACTCAGGGGACACAGGACGTTGGACGAAGAGCGGCGGGCAAGTCAGACCATCGATACGCTCATCGTCGCCTCCGGCATGTCTTCGCCGGAGCAACTGGACCCCCGTGCTATCGATTGGATTAAGACTCGCGCCAAGAACGTGCGGCGTGTGTGCTCGATATGTGTTGGTGCATTTGCATTGGCGGAGGCCGGACTTTTGGATGGCCGGCGAGCGACGACCCATTGGTCCGCGGCACAGCGCCTTGCGGACCGTTACCCGAAGGTGCAGGTGGAACCGAATCCGATCTGGGTGAAGGACGGCAACGTATATACGTCTGCTGGAATCTCGTCGGGAATTGACCTCGCTTTGTCCCTGGTGGGAGAGGACCTGGGAAACGCGTTCGCCTTGGAACTCGCAAAGTATTTGGTGCTATTCCTCCGGCGCCCGGGAGGGCAGGCGCAGTTCAGCGTGGCGCTCCGGGCCCAGCAAGGGCTGAACCCCACGCTTGACGGCCTGCGTCATTGGATAAACGAGCACTTGAATACCGAGATGACGGTCGAAATGCTTGCTGACGTCGCAGCGACGAGCGTGAGAACACTGGTGCGGCTGTTCCAGAGAGAATTGAAGACGACCCCCGCCAAGTACGTCGAGGACGTTCGGCTCGAAGCGGTCTGCCGAGCTCTGGAACTCGGGGGACGGTCATTGGAGACGATTGCGCGCCGGTATGGTTATCAAAGTGTGGACGTTTTGCGGAGGGCGTTTGTGCGGCGCCTCGGCGTGACCCCAAAGGAGTACGCTCAACGGTTCGCGATAGAAAGCAAGCCTGCCTAACTGACGGATGCAACGGAACAGGATTCGCGTCAGCTAGATCATGCGCCCGGTGAGGTCTACAGGCAGCGCCTCGCCGCTTTCGACTTCCACTCATGGCCATACCTGCAGTGTTGGCCACATTTGGCTCGAGGAAGTGCTCAAGCCCCCGCAAGAAGCCTCGCCCGCCGCTTGAGGCTGGCCTGGTAGAGGGGTAGAGTTCCGTCTGCGCCACGTCCGTGGCATCGTGGCATCGGATGCGCGAACTTCTGAGACTTGATTCAAGACGCTCTGTCTGACAGCTGAGGCAACGCGTTGCTGAGCACCGAGCACCGATTGACTCAGCGCTCATTCTCTGCGTGGAGCGAGAGCGACCCGATGCGGCGCTCGTACCACTGGTCGTTTTCAAGATCGATGTGAAATTGCTGTGGAGCAAGCTAGCTTGCTGCCGGCTTGACTATGACGCTGAACCTCCGGCGGTAGTCGCTAGGAGTGAGGCCGGTCACGCGAAGGAAGATCTTCCTGAACGCGCCGGGGTCGCTGTAGCCCACCTCCCACGCGATCGACTCTACTGGCGTTTTGCTGAACTGAAGCAGTTCTCGTGCCTTGCCCACGCGAAGTCGTTGGCAATAGTCGATAGGCGTAAGCCCCGTAGCATTCCTGAAGCGCCTAAGAAGCGTTCTCTCCTCCAGCCCCGCACATGAAGCTAGGGACGCCAGATCGGCGTCCTTCGCTCCTGTCGACTGCAACCAATGCTGGACCTTCAGCACTGCTGCGTCTCCATGCGTCAAGATTGGCGAAAATGCGCTGTAGAAGCGCTGCTCCCGCCCTGGGAGGTCAACCAACAAGAAGCGGGCCGTCTCAGCCATGATGACGGGCCCCAATAGGCGATCCACCAAGCGCAGCCCAAGGTCCACCCACGCCATCATTCCGCCAGCGGTCATGATGTCTCCGTCGTCGATGATGAGCCGATCGACGTCGAGACGCACGTCAGGAAACCTCGCCCGGAACTTCTCAGCGTGAATCCAGTGGGTCGTCGCCGCACGCCCGACCAGAAGTCCCGTCTCAGCCAGGACGAAGGATCCGCCACAAACTGAGGCGAGCGTTGTGCCCAGGTGGTGGCAGTCAACGAGCCAATCCACAAGAGGCTCAGCATCCTCCGCGGTGGGGGGATCCCAGGTGCTTGGTGGCAGAACAAGCACCTCCGGCGCGGAGGT
This sequence comes from Variovorax sp. P4_B11, assembly GCF_056402355.1. Taxonomy (NCBI): domain Bacteria; kingdom Pseudomonadati; phylum Pseudomonadota; class Betaproteobacteria; order Burkholderiales; family Comamonadaceae; genus Variovorax; species Variovorax sp. P4_B11. The sequence goes on along the minus strand of NZ_JBFUHO010000017.1, from coordinate 30,360 downwards.
CTCATCCCGCGCTCCACGGTCCTCACCTCTAGTAGGCATCTTGCCTAGAACTGGCGTCTTCCAATGGCTCACGCGCAAGAAGGTGGGCGGCTCAGCACAATGCTGTGCCGCGAGGCGATTTGCCGCCTCGAATAGATCAGTCAAGCCATGCACAGCTGCGAGCTGGGCGCCTGGGTACTTGACGACGCCAATCTCCGCCGCACGATGAAATGTCATGTCGGAAGTGCCCCCTGAAATGTCGATATCGCCCCTGTGCATCTTGACGCCTCCGCTCGAAACTGTCTATAGAACGCTTCTTCAACAAACAATCTGGATAGCAAATGACCGATCAAGCAGCTGTGGACGCGAGGGAAACCTAGGCGCTGTGGCAATGGGCGCCCGACATGGACTGGTCTGCGTTGGCTGCTGTTGGGCCTTGATGGCAGTCATGTTTGCTGTCGGCGCCATGAGCCTCACTTGGATGGCTCTTTTGACGGCGTTCATGTTCGCGGAGAAAGTCTTGCCGAAGGGTCGCGCTCTCGCGGTGCCGATTGCTATCTTCCTTTGGGCAATGGGCCTTTGGATCGCAGTGTCGCCGGACACCGCACCTCTACTTAAAGACCCCATGATGTTTGGCAGTGTCTGCAAAGGATTGTTCTGAACTTGAATACTGAGTTTGAGAGGCCTCTGATGCACTCCCGTTCGGCTACAAACGAGGATGATAGGTACCTCCAAGGAGTGTGCACCCCGCCCCCCCCATGCAATCCGTCAACGCGCTCCCAAGCTGGGCTGACCCCGACGGCCGACCCTGATGCCATGCTCGCACGGGCGCGCATCACCTTCGAGATCGAAGCCGCAGCCGTACTCGGCCTCAAGCGGCGCGTCGGCCCGAGCTTCGTAAAGGCCGTTCAGACGATTCTCGAAGTGCGCGGGCGCGTGGTCGTCATGGGCATGGGCAAGAGCGGTCACGTGGGCCGCAAGATTGCCGCCACCCTCGCGTCGATGGGTACTCCAGCCATGTTCGTGCATCCGGCCGAAGCGAGCCACGGCGACCTCGGAATGATCAAGGCGGTCGATCTCGTGCTCGCGATCTCCAACAGCGGCGAAGTCGAAGAACTCACCGGCATCCTTCCGGTCGTCAAGCGGTTAGGCGTGCCGCTGATCGCCATGACCGGCGGTGCGGACTCTACCCTGGCGCGTCACGCGGACATCGTCCTGGACAGCGGCGTCAAGAAGGAGGCTTGTCCTCTCAACCTCACCCCTACCGCCAGCACGACCGCGCAGATGGCACTCGGCGATGCGCTCGCAGTCGCCTTGCTCGATGCACGCGGCTTCGGCACTGAAGACTTTGCCCGTTCGCACCCCGGCGGAGCGTTGGGACGCAAGCTCCTGACGCATGTGGGCGACGTCATGCGTTCCAACGATGCCGTACCGCGCGTCGGACCCGGCACAAGCCTCAGCGAACTGATGCGCGAGATGAGCGCCAAGGGCCTGGGCGCCACCGCCGTGGTCGATTCGGACGGCCGTGCCATCGGCATCTTCACGGACGGCGACCTGCGTCGACAGGTAGAGACAGGAGCCGACCTACGGGCGCTGACCGCAGGCGACGTGATGCACGTCGCCCCGCACACGCTGCGCGCCGAGGCGCTCGCGGCGGAGGCCGCCGATTTGATGGAGCAGCACCGCATCGCGAGCGTACTGGTGGTCGATGCCTCCGGTGTCCTGATCGGCGCGCTCAGCATCAACGACCTGCTGCGCGCGAAGGTCATCTGATACGCACGAGGTCAGGGTGGAGACCTTGCTCGGCGCCTAGGACAGCTGATAGCGCTGGACGTGCAGATGACGACTGTCAACCCGACGTCCAGTTCGCTCAACGCGTTCCACTACTCCGCGTCACTTGCGCGCCAGTGGAATCTGAAGATTAGTCGGACGGTTCTGCTCACTATCAAATCCGCGGCCGTCCACGTTTCGTGGCGCCCCAGAACAATAGCCCGTGCGCCACGTAGACCAGGTCGTACTCCATGAAATCCTTGCCTGCCGTGAGGCCGAATGGCACAAAATCCTTGCCGAAGATGCTTTGCGCTTGGCCAACCTCCCATTTGGCATAGCCCTGGGCAGACACCTGGTTAAGCACGTCGGCAAAGCCCCGCACCAGTGGCGTAACCTCGTAGGCCTCGTCGGCGACGAAGTCCACCTTTTGCGCGCCGGGAGCGATAGGGTGATCACCGCGCCAGTGGATGTGGCCCCTGATCAGGATCTTTGTCATTGGTACCTTGCCGTAGGGATCCGCCGAATTGACGACGATCAGTTCGAATCGGTCGTCCGACAAAGTCTTGAACTCGCGCTTCAAATAGAAGGGCTTGAGTGTGCCGTCCGCGTTCTTGAGGGCGCTGGGACGAATCTCGGGAGCGAGGCTGATCCAGTCGCCAGCAATGGCCTGCTTGGTCTGTTCGAGAGTCATGGGGGATGCTCCTTGAGTGGAAGAAGAGGACCCAGAGGGCATGGTGCCGCAGGCGGTCAGGGCCAACGGCAGCAGAATGAGAAGCAGGGCAAGGCGCCGGCGTGACATGGTTGCATTCCTTTAGTTCTTTGCGAGGGCACTGTTGACACAACGCGCGTCGCGGGCAAAGTCGCTTTCCCAGGTGCATTCCGCGATTCGCGCCCTGCGTCCTCGATGTATCACCAGTTCACGGAAGACAAGAACCAACTCGCGGCCGTGGCCGTGGACCGCGCGGGCGCGGTTTTCCCCGACGCGATGGAGCCCGTAGCCGGCGAGCCCGCCGAAGCCGTGCATCGAGCGCTTCGTCGTGATCTGGCGAGCAGTACTCACGCGCTCGCGGTGCGAGGCGGGTTGTGCCGTGTTGGCTGTCACTGTGGCCCTGATTCCGACGCATTTCCTGCGCACGCGACCGCTGCGTTTCGCGCCTGGCGCGAGCCGCTGAAAGACCTCCTGCATTGGGACGGTTTGTCGGCAGTGTAGGCGCGGCATTTCGCGACCAATCGCCTCAGGCGAAGGGGCGGTGGTGCCCAGTCGAGCCGACCAAGGCCCCGAACCCTGCGAGGCCATGGCGCGGCAACTGATGTCTCGAGTACGCGACCGCGCAATGCCGGCGGATAGGCTTTACTTGTGGCCGCAGACTGAGGCCGTTCCTTCGCGCGTGCTCACTATCCCGCGCAAGACCAGCGAGAACTCGGAGGCCGTCGACGTGGTCTTCTACGCGGGAAAGAGCGCCGACAACGCAACGCGCCAAAGCCTGATGGGCACCATCTACGAGTTGCCGGGGGAGGTCCACCTCAGCAAACGCGCAGCGATTTTCGAAATGCAGCGCAAGCCCGACACTGTCCCGTTCGCGGGTAGCGACCTGAGTGTGGGCATCGTGCCTGTCATCGCGATCGCGAACAGGCCTGACCGTGCCTAATTCACCAGCGTGGTCTCTGAAATCGTTGAACCCACGCTCGCGCCGAGGCTGGCTCGCCAGGGAGTTCACGAGAAGGCTGGCGATAGACGAATCGCGCGCACACAGGTCCACGTCATGAAACCAGCGAGCAGGACGACAGGGAGCATTGCCGCATTGAGCGCTTCCCATCCAAAGTAGTCTAGTGCGGGGCCGGCGGCCAGCGTAGCGAAAGCTGTGAACCCATTTCGCAACAACTCACCAGCACCTTGCACTCGCCCTCGCTCGCTAGGCCGATGGGATTGCGCCAGCAGCGTCGTCCCGCCGACGAACATAAAGTTCCAGCCCACGCCCAAGAAGAGCAGCGCGGCGAAGAACGCTGGCAGCGAGGTGGAGCTCATCGCCACCAACGACGCCAGTACGTTCAAAACCATGCCAAGCGTCAGCACTCGCGAAAGTCCAATCTTCTTGATCAAGGCGCCAGCGAAGAGCGAGGGAGCGAACATGCCGAAAAGGTGCCACTGCATGATGTTCGCGCCCTCGCTGATGCTGTGGTTGCAGCCAACCGCAGCGAGCGGGGCAGCCGTCATGATAAACATCATCGAAACAGACCCGACGACGCTGTTCGCCAATGCCGCAATGAAGATGGGAGTACGCGCGATCTCGCGCAATGGCCGTGCGGGCAGATGATCATCAGCGGAAGGTGCCGCATCTGGGCCGTCCGAGTCGCGATACATCAAGACCAAGAGCATTACCGAGATCGCTCCCAGCAGAGCGATCATCAGATAGGCCCCTGCGAACAGTGCTACCGGAAACAGGTCTCTACTCCACGCGGCCAAAGCCGGGCCGACAATGGCAGCGATGACGCCACCCGCGAGCACGGTCGACACGGCCCTGCCCTTGTCCTCAGCCGGCACCGCGTCAGCTGCCGCGAGTCGGTAGTACTGTGCAAAGGCTTGGAAGGCCCCAACCAACGACGTGCCAGCACAGAACACCCAGAAGTTCTCGTGAAAGACGGCGAATACGGAAATAAGGCCTCCCAGGGTCCCGCACGCGGCACCAAGTGCGAAGCCAGCGCGTCGCCCAATGCGCTGCATCAGTAGGGATGCGAACCAAGTCACTACGGCACCAGCGACCGTGATGAGAGCAAAAGGCAGTGTGGCTAGAGCCTTATCGGGCGCAAGCTGGTGGCCAGTGATGGCCGTCAGCGTGAGGTCAATGGAAATAGCCGCAGTGAAAAGCCCTTGGCACGTGGCTAGCACGCGGGCGTTCCTCCGGCCGTCGCGGGCGTCAGACATAGTCACCTCAGCAAACAGGAAATGACCGTAAGTTTTGCGCAGGCGTCACACCGACGTGTGACAAATTTCAGGCCTTTACTGACACAGCCGCTGCACGAGCCAAAGGGATTTTGGCCTCGACGACCATGGCGCTCCACGACGGTGCGATGCACGACCAACGTTGGTGCCGACAAAGTCGCCTCCAACTCCTGCCTCTGCGAACTGGTCGCGCAGGCCTTCGGCAAGGTGTATGGCGATGAGCTTCTGCTCGCAATACCCACTTTGCGCCCAGCCCGTGCCGTTCGACGTACGGCGAACTGGCCTTGCCCCTGGTGGGCCGCACCAATTCTTGGCAGACAACTTGCTTGAAACTCGTAGGCGAAGGCTCTGACTTTTACGGCGTCGCCCGCGCTGCTTGGCCTCGCCGACTACGCCTTCATCAACATGCTGAACGTGCCAGATCTCAAATGATGAGCCCCCTAAGACGCGCTTTGATACCTCTGCTGACCAAGCTACGTACAAGCGATATGCAGCTTGAGCGTTGCGTCCTGATAAAAGAACAAGTGGAGTTCCGATGCCTACAAACACCGCCGTTGGGGTCGGTCAAGCCTTGAAGCCCATGGATCAAGATCGATTTCCCTCTTTTGGCGGACTGAAGTCCTTCTATGCGCTCGCGCTGACGGGAAGTGCCGTGAAGGCCGCAGAGCGCTTGAACGTCTGCGCCTCAGCCGTCAGCCATCAGGTGAAGACCCTTGAGCGGGAGCTAAGCGTCCGACTCGTCGAGAACAAAGGCGGCAAGCTCCGCCTGACCACACAGGGCGAGCAGTACTTCAATGCCATCAAGGGGCCCTTGCGTGACCTGCTGCAAGCGACCGATGCGATTCGGTCGAATCCAGGGCGCCGCCGAGTCTCGTTGACGCTTACGCCGTCATTCGCCGCAGGCTGGTTGCTACCGCAGCTTCAGCAGTTTCAGCTCAAGCACCCAGACATCGAGCTAGATCTCATCACGACGACGCGTGTACTTGACCTCAGTCGCGACAACATCGATCTGGCCATCCGGCGCGGGCGCGGCAACTGGCCGGACTACGAGGTCCAGCCGTTGATGCGCGAGGTCCTGGTTCCCGTGGTGGCACCGCAAGTCCTCAAATCTCGCGGCCTTCGCACGGTTGAGCAGGCCCTAAAGGCGACGCGCGTCCTTGTCAACACGACCATGGCCCACGAGTGGGACACCTACTGCGAAGCGCGCTCCATCCCCCCTCCCCCCGCGAAAAGCCGCTTCAACCTCGAGACCTACGAGTTGACTATTCAAGCGGCTCGCGATGGTCTCGGCGTCACGCTCGGCCGCAAGCCTCTGGTGGACAAACTATTGCAGTCGGGTGACCTTGTCACGCTGGACGGCGACGCAGGTCACGACCTGAACGCCTACTACGTGGTACGACTGCCGAGCGAGATGGGCATGGCTGTGAGGTGTGTCCATGACTGGTTGCTGGCTCAGGCGACCTGAATTTTTTTCAGCTGCCACTGAATTCTTTCCTCAGCAGCTTTCCGAGCGGCTGCTAGCGTGAACTACTTCAAGTAATTCACTACCCGTGAGGAAGGAGGCCAATGGGCCAGTACGAGTTTGACCTGTTTGTGATTGGCGCTGGATCCGGGGGCGTTCGAGCATCCCGCATCGCAGCAGCCCACGGCGCAAGGGTGGCCATCGCTGAGGAGCATCGCATCGGCGGTACGTGTGTCATCCGAGGCTGCGTTCCCAAGAAGATGCTTGTCCACGGCTCGCAGTTTTCAGAGGAGCTGAGCGACGCCGCGAAGTACGGCTGGACGCTCGGCTCGGCGCAGTTCGAGTGGACTACGCTGCGAGACAACGTCATGCGGGAGGTTGGACGCCTTGAGCTTCTGTACACCGACACGCTCCGGCGCAACAACATCGAAGTGTTTGCAGAGCGCGCAACCGTTTCTGGCCCTCACGAGGTCCTGTTGGCTGGAGGCAAAAGGTGCAGCGCCAAAACAATCTTGATCGCAACGGGCGCGCGGCCCTCGGTGCCGAACTTCCCAGGCTCCGAGCTTGGTGTCACATCGAATGACATTTTCGGGCTTGCAGCTCTCCCTGAGAGGGTCGTGGTCACTGGCGCAGGCTACATCGCCAATGAGTTTGCAGGAATCTTTCATGGGCTGCGCTCGAAGGTCACCGTCATCCACCGATCCAGCCAGATCCTGCGCGGCTACGACCAACAGATCCGGGACCGATTGTTCGAGATCCTGACCGGCAAGGGCATCGACTTTGTACTGCCCGCTAAGGTGACCGGCATTGAACTGCGCGAAGACAAGTCGCTGAGGGTGCATGTCGAAGGGCGAGCGCCTGTGGATGCAGACCTAGTGCTGCATGCAATCGGCCGTCTGCCAAACACGACCAGCCTAGGCCTGGAGGCGGTCGACGTCGAAGTGGATGACCTCGGCGCGGTAAAGGTCGACAGCGACAACCGGACGACCGTGCAGTCCATCTTTGCGATCGGCGACGTCACCAACCGCATGCAGCTGACTCCAGTCGCCATTCGAGAAGGTCAAGCCTTCGCGGATAGTCAGTTTGGCGGTGCGTCCCACCGCGTGGACTACGAGAACGTCCCCTCGGCGGTGTTTACCAACCCTCCCCTCGCAGGCGTTGGTCTGACCGAGGAGCAAGCGAGAGACAGATTCGGCACGGTGAAGACGTTCACATCTGACTTCCGCCCGACGCGAAACGTACTTGCCGGCAGGTCTGAGCGTGCGCTCTACAAGCTGGTGGTGAACGCGGAAAGCGACATCGTCCTTGGCATACACATGGTGGGACCCGATGCTCCAGAGATCCTCCAGGCGGCCGCCATTGCAGTGACAGCGGGGCTGACGAAGGCTCAGTTCGACAGCACCGTCGCACTCCATCCATCCATGGCTGAAGAACTGGTGCTCATGCGGTGATGCGTCTTCCACCCCACCTTCTGCAGGGGGCTCTGCGCCCGGCCTCACTACATCTGGAGGATGAATTTTTTTCAGCCTGGGGCGCATTCATTTCCGTTGCGGGCATCGCTTCCCCAACGGTACGCTTACCTCGAACTTAACCACTCCCACTACGGCAATGGACTCCAACACTCCTGATCTCAAGCACGGTCCCTTGACGGGAATCCGCGTCATCGACCTGACGACTGTCATCTCCGGACCGCTGTCCACGATGATGCTGGCCGACCAGGGTGCTGATGTCATCAAGATCGAGACCCCCGACGGCGGTGACTACTCGCGAGCTCTCGCGACCCGCCGCAACGGCTTCTCGGCAGCCTTCGTAAACAACAACCGGAACAAGCGTTCTGTCACGCTCGACCTGAAGTCGGCAGCAGGGATCGCCGTCCTGAAGGAGCTCATCAAGAAGGCCGACGTCCTGGTCCAAAACTTCCGCCCGGGCGTGGCCCAACGGCTGGGCATCGGGCCCAAAGAGATGCGGGCGCTCAACCCTCGACTCATCTACGCCTCCATCGCAGGTTTTGGCTTCGAAGGACCACTGGTACACAAGCCGGTCTACGATCCCCTGATCCAAGCCGTCTCGTCGCTGACCACGGTTCAGGGCGGCTCTGACGACGATCGACCACGCCTGGTCAGAACGGTCCTTCCTGACAAGCTCACCGGCTACCAGACCGCCCAAGCGATTGCGGCGGCGCTTTATGCACGCGAGCGGCAGGGTGAGGGCCAGGAGATCACCGTATCAATGCTGGACACCGTGGTGGGGTTCCTATGGAGTTCTGACATGAACGGTCACACGTTCGTCGGGGACGAGCTCGAACGAGAGGAGTCTCAATCCTTCATCGACCTTATCTACAAGCTCCAGGACGGCTATGTCAGCGTGTCCATCATGCAAGACAAGCACTGGCGAGACTTCGCAGGCGCCGTCGATCGCCTCGATTTGCTTCTTGACCAACGTTTCTCGACCGCAGAGCTTCGTGAGATCAATCGTGATGCACGCCTGCAGGCCATCCAAGACGCCATCAGCGAGTTCACCGTCAAAGAGCTCGTTGACCGGCTAGAGCGCGCAGACGTCCCTCACGCTCAGGTGCTGACGCGTACCCAGATGCGCAAGCACCCTCAGGTCGAGGCCAACGGCACGATCATCGAATACGACCACCCCCTCGCGGGCAAGCTGCGCCAGGCAAGGCACGCCGCGGTCTTCTCCCGGACTCCGACCTCGGTCCGCCTAGGTGCCCCAAGCCTTGGTGAGCACACGCGGGTCGTACTGCATGATTTTGGCGTCGACATCGCCTTGATTGACTCCGTTTCTCCCATCGATGAAAACGAGTTCACCGCATGATTGACTTCTATTTCTCACCGACGCCCAACGGTTGGAAGGTCGCCATCATGCTCGCCGAGTCGGGCATCGAGCACAACACCGTGCTCCTAAGCCTGACGCAGGGCGACCAGCTCAGCCCGGAGTTCCGGAAGATCAACCCGAACGCCAAGATTCCGGCAATCGTCGACCACTCCGGCAAAAATGGTCAGGTCTCCGTGTTCGAGAGCGGCGCCATCCTCCTGTATCTGGCCGAGAAGTGCGGACGGTTCGGGGCTCCGACGGGTGCTGAGCAAAAGGAACTGCTCGAGTGGCTGTTCTGGCAGGTAGGAAATCAAGGCCCGATGGCTGGACAGCTCAGCCACTTCGTGAACTATGCGCCCCCTGGCCAGGACTATTCGCTCAAGCGTTACAAGGGGGAGTACGAACGGACCTTGGCAGTCCTTGAGGCTCGCCTGTCGGATCGCGACTACGTGCTTTCCGACTACTCCATCGCCGACATGATTTCTTTCCCCTGGGTCTTCATCGCGAAGAACTTCGGCGTTGACCTTCAGGCCTTCCCTCGCGTCGCTTCTTGGAGAGCACGCATTAAGGAACGCCCCGCCGTGCGCACCGCCATTAGCCTGCACAAGGAGGCGCAGTTCACCAAGACTGCCAACGCAGAGAACAACTCGATCCTATTCAACCAATCAGGGACCCACCTGATCTAGAAGACGGGAAGCAGCGGAGAACTAGAACTAGATCCCCAGCAAGTCGGCTTGGCACCCGCCAATCCATGTTCAACCTTAATGCATTCAAGGAGTTTCACGATGGGCAAGATTAGAGGACGGTGTCTGTGTGGTCAGGTTAGCTATCACTCAGACGAAGAGCCGGCAGTGCAGATCATGTGCCACTGCCCCGATTGTCAGAAGCAGACGGGAACCGCGTTCTCGGTGAACGTGCTGGTGCCGACGAAGAGCATCATCTTCGAAGGAGAGGCTCGAAGGCAGTACGTAGTGCTGGGCGACACGGGCAAGCCCGTGGTGCGAAACTTCTGCGGCAACTGCGGATCGCCTCTGTCCACGGAGATGGAGGGGTTCGGCAACCTGGCTGCCGTGAAGGCTGCGACGCTCGACGACGATAGCTGGGTGAAGCCAGAGATCCAGATCTTTGCTGACACGGCAAAGCATTACTGCACACCGAACGACGGGCTCAAGAAGTGGCCGCGAAATCCGGCCCTCTAGTCGTAGGCGTCGTCCCGCACGACTCCGTCGAAGGCTGGCGGGACGCGAAGAGACGCTTTCCTGCATCCCAGATCCTGTCGAGGGCGGCTCCCGCCCTCGATATCAGTCACCAAAGCTGTTAGCCTCTGACGGCTCGCACTCGGGCCACACGCGGCGTTCATGACGCCTCCAGGATGGCACTGCCAGACGACGCCCACGCCCCATATGAAAATTGCAGTCATACAAGCCGCCCCAGTTTTCTTGGACTCTTCAGCCACGACCGACAAGGTTCTGGGGCTGATACGCGAGGCGGCCGCTTCCGGTGCTGAACTGGTCGCGTTCCCGGAGGTGTTCCTGTCTGGATACCCGATCTGGGCCAGGCACCCAAGCGTTTCAACCAATGATGAGCTGATGCGTGTCGGCCAGATCGCCTACCTCAAGTCGGCAGTCAGCACAGATGGTCCGGAGCTCGCAGCAATCGCGAAAGAAGCCTCGGACCGAGGTGTATTCATCTACATCGGCATCGTGGAACGGTCGGGGTCCGGCGGCTCGGTCTACGCGTCACTGGTCGCCATTCATCCAGACCACGGCATCGTCAACGTCCACCGGAAGCTCAAGCCCACGTTCCACGAAAGGCTGGTGTGGGCGGACGGTGACGGACACGGTTTGCAGGTGCAGTCTTGGCGCGACTTCAAGATTGGCGGCCTCAACTGCTACGAAAACTGGCAGCCTCTCGCTCGCCAGGCGCTGTACCAGCAGGGCGAGCAGCTCCACATTGCGACTTGGCCCGGCGACCTGAACGTCACTGAAAACATCACTCAATTCATCGCCATGGAAGGCCGCATCTACGCAGCGTCGGTGTCTGGCCTGCTCCGCGTACAAGACATTCCCACGAGCTTTCCCTTGCGCAACCTAGTCGCTGAGGGGCGAGACATGATCAATGACGGCGGCTCGATGATCGTGGCGCCCGGGGGAAAGATCATCGCGGGGCCAGTGGTCGGCGAGGAGGTCATCCTCTATGCTGACCTTTCGTTGGACGACGTCCTGGGGGCGCACCTCAAACTCGATCCGGCGGGCCACTACTCCAGGGGAAGCGTCCTGAGCCTTCAGCACAACCGCGACAGGCCCGACCGCAGCGCCTCCTGAGGATCGCTGCGCACCTGCTCGGTACAACGGACCTGACCGACGTCACCTTGCGCGACCGCTCGTACGTCGAATGGTGCGGACCATATAGTCACTCGGAAATTGCCTGCGCCGCTCCGTAAAGCGTCGCCTCTTCGAAGTGCCGCCCCGTCAACATCAAGCCGACCGGAAGTCCATCGCTCTTCCCGTAGGCACCAAGATTGACGGATGGTGCGTCAGATTGAACGGCGCGACGTCGAGGCCAGGTCGGGGTGGGAGTTCATCACCTTCATCCGTAGGGGGCCCTATCAAGCGGATGTGGAAATATTTCGATTTCCCCGTCAGTAACCGCTTTGAAAGACACTTCAAATCGCGTGCCGGCCAAATGCTCGAACGCGGAAGCACTGAAAACTGTGTAAAGCTCATCTCGCGAATACTCGGCAAGCACATCCTTGATCGACTGATCTGACATGCGAGAGGTACCTGTACCAAACACATCGCAGATTGCACCCCTGGTCACCAAGAATGCGACAGCACCATGTTCCTCTGACGGAACGTGATAGTTCAGATGAACGGCGACTGCATGTCCAACCGTATCTGCATGATTACGAGCGAACCCCTTGCTCAGCAAGAAGTCACGCGCATGCACCCCGCCACTTGCGGCAAAGCAGCATTCGCACGGTTGCGGATCTGATGTCGGCGTCAGGCCGAGGTCGTGAAGCATGCACGCTGTGAAGCCAAGCTCACGGTCAAAGTCAACTCCATCGTGCGCCGCGATTAGTGCTCCGAAGAAGTACGTGCGCCAGCAGTGCCGCAACAGAGTCGGTTTGTATATTCCCTGCACAAGTTCCAGCGACTCTCTCACCATCCTGGTGTCGGGCGGAGCGAGATCAGCCAGAGGAATGAACTTCGGATTCAAGAGCCCCAGTCGACGCCGCTCGGAATCGAGCCGTTCCTGACTGAAGATGAACTTAAAGTTCTCGAGAAGTTGGCCCTTCTCGATTTCGCTTAGGACCCCTCTAGTGGCCTCTCCCCAAGCTACAGAGCCAACCGAGATATCGAGGGCGCTCGATGAGCTAGATGCACTTTTCATTTCTATATCCTGACTGTGTTTTGAGTTCATGAGTTCTGGCTGCCGCGAGCGGCGACGCGCCCGCAAGAAACTGGGCCACAACTTCTTCCTTGCCTGGCTTGGCCTCAACTTGGGCGAGGATGGCGAACTTAACCATGTGTTCCTTTCTTCCCGTCACCGGGAAATGTGTCTTCGAAGAAGCCCATACTTTAGGAAGGTCACGCGATCTAACGAAGTGGCGAGTTCGCCTATTTTGATATCATTCCCGCCATGGAAATTCACGTACTTGTCATCGACGGCGTCGCGGACATCGGTCTATCTGCGGTGCTAGACACCTTCAGCTACGCAAACCAGCTCGCCGGTACGCTCGATCCGCCGCCCGCGCCTCTCAACGTAACGCTCGTCGGCACACGACACCGAGTCAGAACGGCCAGCGGGTTGTTGATACCAGTCAAGTTGTTTGATCGTGCATCGCGGCCCGACGCGATGATCACGCCAGCCATAGGCGTAGTCATGCCCGAGGCGATAGAGGCCGCGCTTGAGCGGCCAGACTTGCGCGACATCAAGTCAGCGATGATCGCGAAGTCGCGCGAGGACGTTTGGATTGGGGCCGCCTGCTCGGCGACTTTCGTGCTCGCGGAGACCGGGCTGCTTGACGGCCATTCGGCGACGACGTCTTGGTGGCTAGCCCCCCTCTTTCGCCGCCGCTACCCACGCGTCTCGCTCGATGATTCGCGAATGATGGTCGTTTCCGCACCTTTCGTCACAGCTGGCGCGGCACTGGCCCATGTGGACCTCGCCCTAGGTCTCGTGCGACGTCGCAGTCCGGCGCTAGCGGCCCTGACCGCTCGCTACCTCCTTGTTGACTCGCGTGCGTCGCAAGCCGCCTACGCGATCCCTGACCACCTCGCACACGCCGACCCTCTAGTCGAACGCTTCGAAGCCTGGGCGCGCCGCAATCTCGCGAATGGCTTCTCCCTCGCCGAAGCCGCGCTCTCAGTAGGTACGAGTGAACGCACGCTGGCCCGGCGACTACGGCACACGCTTGGCAAGTCGCCTCTCGGATTCTTTCAGGATCTGAGAGTCGAACACGCAGTACACCTGCTGCAGACCGGCCACGACAGCATTGACCAAGTGGCTGAGCAGGTTGGCTATGCAGACGGAGTCACTCTGCGTGCGCTCTTGCGTCGGAAACTCGGTCGGAGCGTACGCGACCTTCGCTCGACGCCCTGATATGGGACTACGCGCCGCCGGCTACCGTTCGACCTCATAGCGGTAACCAATAAGTCCTGCCGCGCCACCAGACCGGGACAGGTGGACGAGTCAGGCAGAGCGTTGCGCTCTGTCGTTTCGGCGGTCGCGTCGCTGTTCGCCGGCCCGCTGATTCCCACTTTGGAGAGCATGCACAGAATGAAGCTGACCGCCCTTTTCCAGTATCAACCTGGCGCACGAATGAGGTACTGACTCGGTCGCTTGTTGGATTTGTGAGAAAGATAGAGGTAGTTCCGCCCCAAAGCGTCGTGTCGCTTCTGGGGTGGCAGGGACCTCAGAATTGTTGTCTGTGTCGACCAAGCTCGAAGCTCGCCTATGCGTCAGAGCAGCCCCTTGCAGACACTTCCAAATATCATTGGGTCTTTGAGCAGCGGGGCTGTGTCTGGCGATATTGCAATCCATAGTCCCATTCCCCAGAGAAAAATCGCGATTGGCACTGCGAGAGCGCGTCCTTTCGGCAACACTTTTTCTGCAAACATGAAGGCAGTCAGGAGGGCCATCCATGTCAAGCTCATAGCGCCAACAGCGAACATGACTCCCATCAACGCCCAGCAACAGCCAACACAGACGAGCCCATGCCGRACTCCCATGGCCGTGGCACCGAAGTTTCCTTCTCGCCAGTGCCGAGCAAAAAATGAAAGTGGTGACCGACATCCCATCAAGCACGAGTGTTTGAGGCTCGAGAGTTGATAGAAGCCCGCACCGATCAAAACCGCACCCGCCAACTGGGGGCCAGCCCGGTTCCATGCGATAAATGTGGGGTTGACGGCTCGAACGGCGGAATCGAGAGCGTACGCGCCGAGGCCATAGGCGACCCACGCTATTCCGTAGCCGGATACAAAGAAGATCAACGCCCTTGAGCGTGCCGCTGAACTTCGCCCCCGAGCCTTAAGGACGGCGCCATAAGCGATAACGTAACTCAGTTCGGATGGAAGCATCATGGCGGTCAACATAACGGTCCAACCAAGAAGGAAAACTGGAAGGTTGTGAAGAGGAGTTCCAGGTCCTTCGTCCATCTCTGACATGAAGACCAGCACGGCGAGCCATGATGCGACACTTATGGTCACGATCATGATCGCCCAACTGCTGAACTTCAAGGCGCGCCTGGGCGGCGCGCCTGTGACGGGCAGGTTCGCACTCATGGTGCGTCAGGCCCATGCCAGTCAAATGGAATGTGCTTGCTGGCTTGGCCGGCCGGAATGACCTGATCAAAGCCGAAGGCGTCCCAACGGCCTACCACGCTCTTGCCCCAGGTCACAGGATCGCTCGTGGGACCTACTTCGCTGCCAGGGGGGTTGAAACTTTGGAGTAGTTTGGTGGGGTCTGACGTCGGGCCGCTCATCGGCTTGCCGCTCGCCTCAACTCTATCTTCCACCTTGACGCTCCAATGCTCGAGTGCGCGGCCAATTTCGACGGTAATGTTCGCGAATTCAACACCTCGAAGATTGCGCACGTGTGTTGGCACAAATTGCGTCATCCAGCCACCGGCCTGCCCTGTGAAGATTGCCACTAGCGCGGCTCGTTGCTCGTCATTTGCTGACGCGTCGAAGATGACGCCCGAGTCCAACATAGCGCCGTCCCAAAGGTTCCCGTCGAATGCCGAGATCAGGACGATCTTGAGTCCAGCCATATCCACCTTCCCATATTGCCCCTCGTTGATTCGATATGCCCATAGGACCTCGCAGTGGTTGCCGGTCGGCGGTTGGGCGTAGGTGCACGGACAGGGCGAGTTGCAGGAGCAAATGTCGAACCACTCACCGGCTATTCGCCAAGCGGGAGTTACGGGAGTTACGGGAGTTACGGGAGTTACGTTTGCGGGCGCAGTCGTTTTATCCGGCATTTCCTATCCTTTGAGGTGGTTGAAGAACATTTTCTAGACAGTTTCGCGTCGAAGCTTGAAGATGCATAGTGTCAATATCGACATTTTCAAGGGGTGATCCCGACATGAAGAGTTTCCGAGAGACGGAGATCGGCGTCATCGTCTATTCGGCCGTTCAGCTTGCCGCTGTCTATGGATTGACGGATCTGTTTGAGGCAGCCAATCGCCTCATGCTGCAGCACTGCGCTGAGCCGGCAAGCTTGTTCCGCGTGAGTCATTGGAGGCTGTCTGAACCGGGTGGCATACCCTCAAAAGGGGGAGCGGAGCGAGCGCAGAAGGGGGAGGTTGCGCCGGCGGTCCTGGTCCTTCCTCCCAGCACATGGGAGCCTCCACGAGCGGTTGATGCCAGGCCTTATGCTGACTGGCTCGTCAGCGAGCACCGTCGTGGCGCAACTCTCGCTTCGATCTGTGGCGGGGCTTTTGTGCTAGCTGAGACCGGCCTCTTGGCCGGACGCACAGCGACTACCCATTGGGCTCACGCACACAAGTTTGGACTTAGGTTTCCCGATGTCCGTCTAGACATAGACAGGCTCATCATCGATGACGGGGATATCCTGAGCGCGGGGGGAATGATGGCTTGGATAGATGTGGGCCTTCGCTTGGTGGACCGCTTCATGGGGCCTGTGATCATGGCCGAAACTGCCCGATTTCTGCTGGTTGATCTTCCTGGTGGCAAAGAGCAGCGCTTCTACAGCGCCTTCTCTCCCGTTTTCACCCATGGAGACACCGCAGTGCTGAAGGTCCAACACTGGTTGCAGTCGACGGGCGCCAAAGAAGCGGATCTTACGTCGCTAGCGTCCTGTGCTGGATTGGAAGAGCGAACCTTGCTTCGACGCTTCAGAAGGGCGACCGGGCTTACGCCCATCGATTACTGCCAGCGCCTTCGTGTTGGGAAAGCACGAGAGTTGCTGCAGTTCAGCACATCGCCTGTGGCGTCAATCGCGTGGGATGTGGGTTATGGTGATCCAGGCTCCTTCAGGAAGGTCTTCTTTCGTATAACCGGCCTGACTCCCGGTGAATTTCGCCGACGCTTCGGCGTTGTGCCGGATACGGGAGCACGGGATCGGGCGAACCGCCGGATTCGACAGCGCTACATCGGCGGTAAACGCAAGAGCGGAGCGTCAGACGCGCAGGCGTGTGGAGTGCTGAAGACTTGACTCTAGTCTGCGCTGTTAATCCGTTTCGTGCCGCGCATGCAAGACTCCGTCGGCCAGATCGGATGACTGCTTAGCGGGAACGGATGTGCGAACCTTCGACGCACAATAGATAGCGTGGTCCACGACGCGAGATCAGCCCTTTTTGCAACCGCGTAACATCGTGCATCCGCTTGACCTCGGCAGCGGTTTGCCAGACTACCCGGTCACGGTGACCGGTTCCTGCTGTGTGCTGAGCCCACCTGCGTAAGGCAGAAATCAGCTCGTATGCCCCGTTTGCTCCACCCGAGTCGGTCTGTGATTCGGAGCATGATCAGTAAACCGACGCACCAACGGGATTCGACTTGATCGCTGCGGCGATCTGCTCAGCGCTCGCACCTACTCTGCGAAGTTCATTGAACTTAGCGATCACCGTTTCAGACAGCCATTCGGCGCGACTGCCGCGACTGCCTTGCTGATAACTATCCGATTGAGTGGTCGAAGTAATACATTGCGATGGGGCTGCCGCCAGGCAAGCTGCGATTCTTGCACTCGAAAAGGAACACGTACTCGTCCCACGAGAACACCACGTCATAGTCGTAAGTGGCTCGGTCCGCTCCCCTCTGCACCTGGATGTTCTTTGCATCAAAGCCTTGTGCTGCCAGAAGCTTGGTGATTCGCTCCTCAAAGCTTGAACCTTTATCGTCAATGTCCCCTTCTTGTCGACTCATTCTCGACAAAACCACTTTTGGAAGATCCGGCGGTCGACGTCGGATTTCAGGTTGAAGGATTCAACCGGGACTTAGCAAGCTCGTGGGGGGAAGTATCGGACAAATGCTCGACATTCAGCTTCCACGTAAGGCTCTCATTCGAATGCCTTCAGTCCATGGACTACGGCGGAGCGTTGTGCGATTTCCTGAAACCAGCGCATAGGTGCGGGGTGATTCGGCCGCTGAATGCTGCCGCTGGAAGCATTGGCGTTGGCAAATTCCGCAATGTCGGCAAGCGAAAACGTATCGCCAGCCATGAACCCTGCCGAGTCCGGCATTATTTCCGCCTCGATGAGTGAGGCTCTTGCCAGTTCATTGATGTACGAGGCTTGAGCGCTCGCACCGATTTGCTCAAATCGGACTGCACTGTGACTTACCGCGATGACGTCAGTCAGAAGATAGAAAAAGCGCCCACAGACCTGGCGCGTGCCACCGGATCGACGGGCATGAACTTGTTCTCGGAGCGCTCCGCCGCAAGCAGCATGATGACATTCGACTGCCTCTGGGTTAGCACCTATGCCCCTTGCAGAATAAGCCTCCCGACCTCCTCGGGTCTGTCGATCATCAGCCAATGGCCAGCCTCCACCGACTTTACCGTGGCATGTGGAAAGTTCGCTGCGATTGCATTGGCGGCTTCCGGAGTCAGATAGGGATCCTCAGTTCCCCAGATGAGAGACACCTTCGGAGCGAACTTGCGAACATCGGGAAGTCGGGTCGTGTTGTAGGCCACGTTGTCCCTGACCTGAGAGGTCATCTGACGAAAAGCTGGTCCTGCCCCGGCCGCGAAGTTTTCGCGAACGATCGGCCGCAGGATACCGTTGAAGCGTTCCTGGAGCGCGGGAGGCATTTTGGCCTGGAAGTGGCTGTCCTGAAAGCTCAGTAGCCAGTTCATCATCTCAGGCGTGTTCAGAAGCGTGTCCGCGAGGTCTTTCAGCGATGGGTTTCCAAATACTTCGATGATCTCCGGAAGCCTCAACGTCGGCGATTCTGCGTAATAGCAGTTCATCAGACAAAGCCACTCGATCCGATCAGGATGGTCGATCGCATAGTTGACGGCAATCGGACCGCCGGCGTCGTGACCGACCGGAATGAACTTTTTGAGCTTCAGCGCGTCGGCCACGGCAGCCAAGTCGCCTACCTGCTGATCGAACGTGTAGCGAAAGTCCCCAGATGCAACCTTTTCTGACTGTCCGAAGCCAAGAAAGTCGAAAACGACAACGCGCCGGCCAGCCTTCGTCAGGTACGGTATAACGTAGTCGTAAATGTGGAGATTGTCCGGGAATCCGTGCATCATGACGTAGGCAGGACCCTGCCCCGGATATTCACGAGCGTAAGTCATGTGGCCGTCATGCGGTATGCGATGCTCACGGTATGGGACCGCCGAGGCCATTGGAGGCGCAAGGTTGTATGAAACCTCGGTTGCGCGAGCTGAAATCGGCAGGAAGAGCGGCAAACCGCCGGCGGCAGCTGCGAACAGGAGCTCGCGGCGGGATGTCGGGTTTCTGTCTAGTGGAGTCATTTCAATTCTCCTGTGGAGAGCTTTGACATCTGGCTTTTCACGAGCACACGGCAGCGGTAAGCCTCACTAGTTGCAAACTGGCTGACCCTGGCGGTCCTCCCATGAGTCTGCCGTCTGCTGAGCAGATTAGGCGGGCGGACAAAGCGCACTTGCCGAGGCAAGGTGTCGTCGGCTTGCGTACGGCAGGAGGCGTCGCGATGCAGAGCCTGCACTAGCCGTCACCACCAGGTTCGGTGCACATGGTTCTTCGTCGCGGGTGCATACCCGCTCTACGAGCGAGGATGCCTTGCGGGTCAGTGCAGAACTCGGAGCGCTGATTCGATGAGGATGGGAGTTTCCATGTCGCGTGCTCCGAAGGTTTCGTTGACAGGCCTTCACTGTAGGAGTTGATGGCAAGACGTAAGTGACAGTTTATGGACGATTTATGCCGAAATGGAACTACCCGACGGAGACCACGATGACCAAACGAAAGCTGCCCGGCAAGCCACCCCAAGTGGCGCGAAGACGCATCGTGATCCTCGGCTTGCCACCGGTGGTTGCCCTCGATGTCATCGGTCCGGCAGAGGTCTTTACGCTAGCGAATCGCCTAAATGGGTCGCAACCTCCGCCGTACAACCTCGAGCTGGTGTGCTCAGGGAGCAACCTCAATCTGCAGAGTGAAACAGGAATCGCCCTGACAGCACACCGCACGCTCGAGCAAGAGCGACGTTCAAGCAAGCCCATCGACACGTTGGTCGTGACCTCAGGGTTCAGCCCTGAGCTAAGCCTGGATCGCACGGCCATCGAGTGGATTCGAACGCGCTCGCGCTCAGTGAAGCGGGTGTGCTCGATATGCGTGGGAGCTTTTGCTCTCGCCGACGCGGGTTTGCTGGATGGCCGTCGGGCGACGACGCACTGGGCAATGGCGCGACGTCTGGCCGAACTCTATCCTGCGGTTCGAGTCGATGCGAACCCAATCTGGGTGAAGGACGGCAACGTGTACACTTCCGCCGGCATATCGGCGGGCATCGACCTCGCGCTCGCCCTGGTGGGCGAGGACCTGGGCAGTGACATCGCTTTGGAAATCGCCAGGAATCTGGTCCTTTTCCTGCAGCGTCCTGGCGGACAGGCACAGTTCAGTGTGTCCTTGCAAGCGCAGCATGGGCTCAGTTCGAAGCTTGAGGAGCTACGTGCCTGGATTACCGAACATCTGCACACAGACCTCACGGTTGAAGTCCTTGCGGACAAGTCGGCCACCAGTGTGCGAACGCTGATTCGAATTTTCGAGCGAGAGTTGGGCACTACGCCGGCGAAGTACGTCGAAGAAGCGCGCCTTGAAGCCGTCTGCAGGGCGCTGGAATTCGGTGGGCGCTCTTTGGAGGAGATTTCGCGGCGGTGTGGTTATCGGAGCGTCGACGTGCTCCGAAAGGCATTTGCCCGTCGGCTAGGCGTAAGCCCGAGAGAGTACTCACAACGATTTTCCACCGCTTCGGCAGAAGCCTGAGTCTGGAGTTCTCAATCCGACAGAAATTGTTGCTCGCGCGCCGCGGAGGTCGGCTACGGGGGCAAAGAGCCTGCTCGCCGAACCTCCGATCTTGGCTGCGACTGTTGCCTCAAGGGCAGTCCATCCAGCCTTCGGCGTCAAGGTGAGCGAGGAGCGCATCGAGTGAATCGCGGCCGATTTCCATGGAGACAATGTGTCCACGACGCCGGCGTCGAACTCGAACTTCCTAAACGATGTCGGCGAGGTCAAGTTCCAAAGTAGACCGGCCGTTCGTCACAAAAAAGGGCCAAGGTCGGGTTTCGGCGGCCGCCGTCATTCGCCAGCCGAATTCGAAGGACAGCAGACAGTCTGAACCGGATGTTGACCCTGTGCGCCGCGCAGCGGCTTCGAGCCGTTTGCGCAGCGTTGATCCCGCTTGGCCCCGGCGCGCTAGATCATCTTGGAACAGCACCAGCAAACTCATAGTGACACCAGGAGCCTGCGCCTGTAACGACTCGACGGAGATTGCAGTGCCATGCCGAATTAATCTCCGTCGGCTTCGATCAGTCTGCGCACACGCAATCGCTTACGCCTATCGCAGTGGATCCAGCGTGAGGCGCCGGCCGGTAACGTGTCACGCACCGCGATTGCTTGCGCGTCTACGTTCTTGAAACTTGAAATCTGGCGACTAAGCTAGGACCATGGACACGTTGCAAAGGACCCTCCAACTCGATGAAGGAGTTCGCGGGGCCCGCCGCAAGGCCGCTGCAGGGCATTGAGCTGACCTACTCTCGCCCACAGCAACAGGGTACATCTGGCCCACGCGACGAAGGCTAGCTGCACACTCCCTCCCACCGGGAAATGGAACTGATAAGTTCCCCGGGAACGCACGAGGCTCGCCTCGGAAGACACATACGATCAGGTGGTTGCGGCTATGGACTGGCCACATGACCCATCGGTGTATCCGCCATACCTTCAGGCCGCCATCAAAAAAGGGATCGGCCTAGGCGAAGGCGCCGCCTACCAATCATGGATCAAGGTTTCCGAATTCGGATCTCGTGGCACATGCTCGAACTTCCTCGGCATCAGAATCGATCGACCGTTTCACTTTCTTTCCTCGCTCGAGGCGACTTACTTCCTGCTGGAAGAACGCAATCCGGAAAATTCTGACATTCAAGAGCAGTGGCCGATCCTGGATCTTCAAAGCACGATGCGGCTTTGCGCTCAGTCCCATATCCGCCATCCCTACCGCGGACGCTATCCAGCGCCATTCACGATTGACTTCATCATCAGCAGACGCGCTGGTTCGAAGATCGTTCCACTGGCACGGAGCCTCAAGACCAAGAAAGATGTCGCAAAAGCAGAGGTCGCGGCCCGGCTGGACATCGAGCACCAGTGGTGCACCGAGGTCGGAATTGACTGGGCCTGCGTGGAGGCGAGCGAGTTGACACGGGAACTCCTGAGCAGTCTCCGTTTCATCCGCCAATGGTTCGTGGACTGCTACACGCCTCGGGAGGAGGCCGCACGACGCTTCGCCGACGCATTTCAGCGCGGCTTCGAGATCGCGACACCTCTAGAGGAGCTCGTTTGCCGCGCCGCCTCAAGAACGCGGCAACGTGATGGGGTGAGCCTCTTTCGGTACTGTGCGTGGTCCAACCTGATCCACGTGGACCTTCACAGGCCCATAAGCCTGGATCATTCCCTCATCCTTTTGCCATGAAGACAGACGGCTTGGTCAGTGCTGGCACAACGACGCTCGCCGTTGGACTGCTGCTTCGGTACAAGGGCCGCGACGCGGCGCCGTCCCTTCGAATCACGCACCTCTTCAACGCGCGAATCTATGTTATGGCCTATACGACGGCCTCCGGCGCGAGGGCAGCCAGAAGACCCCGAGCGTTGGGCAGACGCGATGTCGAGAAAGACCTCAAGGCTGGGAAATGTGGGCTTTTCAAGGTCGAACTACCTGAAGAGCTTTTTCGAAGGCATCCGGTTGGAGAGCAACCGGAGATCTCGCGCAAGAAGGAGCTTCGGGAAACTGAACGGACCGACGAGATCGCCTTCGGATGGATCTCAGCGCTGGTCAAAAAATTTGATGTGGAGAGCAACCTGAATCGCGGTCAGTTCAAAGCGCTGATTCAGAAGCGCGCGGATGAACTCAAGATGAGCTACACCACCGTGGCTCGGACGTTACTCCGCTTCTACTACTTCGGTCGGGTGCAGGAGGGGCTAACCCCTCTCGTTCCCGGTCCTGACCGTGGGACAAGCAAGGCCTACGAAAGCACCAAGGCCAAACCCGCACCCAAACGTCGGGGGCGCCAGCCCGTGGAGGCTGCCGACTTGGGCGACAACACATTTGTCGTTTCGAACGATGACATTGGAGACATGATCAAGGCCGCCAAGAGGACCGGCAAGAACAAATCCGACTTAACGACGGCTCATGACGAATACATGAAGGTCGAGTTTGCCAAGAGTCACCCGAAAGAATTCGGCGACTTCATCAACGAGCGGTGCGTCCTGCCCGTCACCGAGCGCCAGTTCGCGATCTACACGAAGGCACACACGGACTATGAACAGGAGGTCCTCGACAACATTCCCGCGCTCGTAGGCAATGATCCCGGAAGATCCGTACTTGCAAGCGGCCCAGGCGAAATTTACGAAGCTGACGCGACCGGAGGAAGAGTCGATGTCGTAAGCAAGGACGCGAACGGAGAAGCTGTTCTTCTCTACAAACCGTGGATCTACTTGATGATCGACCGATGGAGTCGGTTTATCGTGGCGGTGTACGTCACCTTGAACGCCCCGGCATGGGAGGAGCTCAAATACCTCCTCCTTCTCGCCTTCACCCCGCGGACTGCGCGATTTCGTTGCCTGGGTATCGAAGTTGACGAGAACCGCTGGCCCCGTGCCCGCGCACCCTTCGCGATCGCGCACGACAGGGGAAGCGACCTCAAATCGATTGCCAACCTGAAGGCCTCGGTGGAGGGCTTGAAGATGGAGTCCCTCACTATGCCGCCCCAGACTCCAAACGCGCGATTGATCGAGCGAGCCATCCGAGAACTTAAGCGGAACATGGCTCGAAGCGGCCTGCGCGGCGTCTATGCCGAGCGCCCGACCGACCCCAAGTCAAGGCGAATCGCCAAGAAGGCCCAAAGGGCGGCTGCCAGTTCCCTGCGAGATGTCTACAGGTGTGTGCTGAAGGTGGTAGACGAACACAACAACAAGCCCCACAAGGCCCTGAAAGCCAACCTCCAATTGATCCAGGCGGGCGTCCCTCCCATTCCAGCCAAGGCATACCTCTGGGGTTGCGAGCACATCACCGGTGCGCGCGTCTCCGCGCTCACGGAGAACGACCTACTACGCAAGCTTCTCTCCGTGGGAAACGGGTCGATCTCCAATGGTCGAGTCAAGTTCGAGAAGCGCTCATATGAGCCGGTGGATCGCGCCGCCCTTTTTCTCGCGAACAACTCGACCGCTCGACCCAAGGCAGTTGAAGTCCACTACGACAAGACCTTCCGGGAGGAGCTTCACGTGGTTACCCGCACCGGAGGGTGGTCCCATTGGCGAATGAACGACTCCGACAGACAGCAAACAAAAGGGGTGTTGATGGAGGAAGAGGAAGTGCTCAAGAAGCCCGGAGCGCTCCTGTGGGCGACGGCCAAGAACGACATCAAGATCGCACACGTTTCCGCGAAGCCCAAGAGGCAGCCGACCGCCCGCCAGCCCGCGCGCCGTGCAAGTCCGGATGAGACACGGGCTCGGCGCCGTAGTCAAACCGTCAAGCTGAAGGAGGCGCTCACTGGGCGGAAGAAGCCTGCTCGACCCGCAGGCCGGCCACCTTCCACAGGCAAAACTTCGGCGCCTAGCTGGAGGGAGCTGGAGAAGGCAGAGCGCGCTTCGATTATCAAACGGACAAGCGAACGGAGACCATCATGATCCGATATTCATCCATACCAGCAAACTACAAGCCCACTGGGGTTCGGAAGTACGACGGAAATCCCTTCATTGAGGCGCTTCCGCCTTTGGAGGAAACAAAGGACGAGATCCTGGACCGCATCGAATACTTTCCACCGAAATTCTCCGATGCAGACAGGAAGAAAGGTGATCTCGTGAGGATCGCTGAGCTCGGGCGAATCGGATCGTTGATCTACCCGTTTGCCGAATATCGAAATGCTGCCACGAGCACCACGATCAACCTTCGAGATGCATACGTGAGCCGAAATCCGTTCACCGTCGAGGGCCAACGACACCGCAGCCAACTCGCAACCGCGAATAGCGACGCCGCTCTGCGAGCGCTCGCCTTCAAGTCGAGCGCCTGTGGACAGTTGATCATGGCCGTTTCAGGCAGCGGAAAGACGACGTTTGGTGGGGCAGTTTTCGCACCCTATTGCCACGTGATTGAACACACGCAATACAAGGGACGTCCTTTCAGGTGCAGGCAGATTCCGGTCATTCCTATGGCAGTCATGCAGGACGCATCCCTGCTGGGTTTCTGCGTTCAGTTGTTCGAAACCGTCGACATGATTCTCGAGAATACTCACTACGCTAGGGAAGCCAAGGCTGTACGCACAATCCCATTGATGACGCTGCTGATGCGGCGGGTCGCGTGGGCTGTGGCACTCGGATTGATCTTCATTGACGACCTTCAGCACTTGCGCGCCGCGCGAGGGAAACAAGCTGAGATGGTCCTCAACATGTTCAGCCAAATCCTCGAGCGTGCTGGCGTCTCGCTCTTGTTGTCGGCGACGCCTGCGTTGGAGCCCGTGATCGCCAACAGCGTGAGAAATATTCGGAAGCTCACATCCGGCGGGATGACGAAGTTCCCTGTGATGCGCAGAGACGACCCCCAGTGGGTGGAGCTTGCCCGCGCCCTATGGGTATACCGCATCGTCAAGCATCCTGGTCCCCTGAGGAAGGAGATTTTGGATGCGTGGCACACCTGTAGTGGCGGCAACCCCGCCTTCACCGCAATGAGCTTCTCACTGGCGCAGAGAATCGAGATCGGCGATCGCGAGGTGATCGACGACCTTTCCTTCGAGAGGGTGGCCGAGACGGACATGGTTCTCCTCAAGCCGGCGATCAAGGCACTGCTCTCCGGAAATGCCGCTGACCTTCAGAAGTTCGACGATTTGATTCCCAAGAGCGGCCTGATGGATCTACTGGACCAGCTCGGATGGGCGCACGAGCCGCTGGAGAGCGGCGAAGCCGAGCCGGAGTTCGACGAATTCGGCGAGGAGCAGCAAACGTCCGCCCCCAAGAAAAAGTCGAACGCCACATCCAAGGGCAAGAAGAAGCCTACTGCTTCGACCAAGGGCCCATCGGGCTCGAAGCCAAAATCGACAAAGGGAGGTGTGGTGCTCCCCTTCGTCAAGCCCACGTTCTGAGTTTCGTCATCATGGCTTCGCTGGGT
This sequence comes from Variovorax sp. P4_B11, assembly GCF_056402355.1. Classification (NCBI taxonomy): domain Bacteria; kingdom Pseudomonadati; phylum Pseudomonadota; class Betaproteobacteria; order Burkholderiales; family Comamonadaceae; genus Variovorax; species Variovorax sp. P4_B11. The sequence continues at coordinate 4,568 of NZ_JBFUHO010000017.1, read as the reverse complement.
GCCCTGCCCTACACACCCTCACACCTGGAGGACGAGGCGCTTTACTGCTACCTCGGGCGGGTTGACGCGTACAACTGCGCAGGCTCCAGCCGACGGTTCCTTCGCTCCGTGTTCGGCGACTCAAAGGCCATCTCCAGCGCGGATCTTCCGTCGAACATTGGCGCAATGCTTGAACGGTGGCCGGAAATCAGCCCCTATCCCTCGATAGCGAAGATCGTCGAGAGAACGACCCAGTATCCGTACCACCGGCGCTTCATGCCAGCCGAGCGATGGCGGGAACTCGTTGTTCGGGCCACGCACGGACCCGGCCCCTCACTGAAAACCTGGCTTGGCCTGGTCGCGCAGCGGTTCTCGGCGACAGCGAGCTTTCGTTCGTGCGTGGAGTGTGATCGACTCGCGTGGGACGACGAAGGGGTCCTCTACTGGCACCGTGCCCACCTCCTGCCGGGCGTTCTGGTCTGCCCGATTCATCGCACGCCGCTCGTTCAGCATCTTGTCCAGAGCGAAGACGGCGCACGTAGCGCTTTGCGGCTTCCTCCCATGGCAGGAACACCCATAGTGGTGGGCCGGCAATCGATGGCTTCCCTGACCGCGTTCGCTGTGTCCTCGTTCGAGGCCCTCAACTCGAAAGACCCTTCGCTCACTGGCGACCTATGCACCGGAACCTACCTGGCCAGACTGAAGGAGATGGGCCTGTGCAGTCCGACCGGTCGGCCCAAGTGGCAAAAGATCTCATCATTGATTCTTGAGACCAACGACAGCTTTCGCGGCTGGGCGGTGGGAGATCGAATTGCGGATCGCGCGGGACCTGTCCTGAGCTGGCTATATCCGCTGTTTCAACGTCCTGAGAGGCTCGCACATCCCCTGACGCACATCGTTCTGATCGACTGCTTGTTCGGTTCGTTCACCGCCTATGCGGCGGCTGCGAAGGCCAGGGGCGCCTCGGTCCCGGATTCACTGGCGGCTTCGACTCCAGAGGACAACACTGCGGTTGCTAGCGCCGTTTCCAATTGCGATGTCAGCTGCCGGGCGGCGGCAATGGAAGTGGGACTGTCGGTGTCAACGGTCGTCAAGCGCAGGCGCGTCCTCGGCCTTCCGATTGCCGAACGACGCAAGTCGTTAACGCCCGATCGTCTGAGTCACGTCCAGCAGCGCCTGAGCACCGGCGCCCCGGCCGCGCAAGTCGCCAAGGAAGCGTTGTTGTCGTTGAGTTCGGTGTACCGAATCCGCGCCTGTATGGTCTTCTCACTTCCGCAAGAAGAAGGTGTGCTTAGTGCTGAGATTGTTCGCGGCTATCGCAGGAGGTGGATCAACACTGGCCTGGTTTCCGCGTCCGTCCGTCAGCGTCGCGTTCTGGACGGAGCCGCGTACGCATGGCTCTACCGTCACGACCGAAACTGGCTGATTGCTGGTCCCGGTCACGCGCCGGCCTCGACCACTCGGAAGACGCGGCGTTCGAGGATCGATTGGGAAAAGCGCGATCAAAACTACGCCCGCCGCATCGAGGCGACATCCTCCGCTCAACGCGCCCGCTCACCGAGGCGCCGGCTCTCCATGTCCGCGTTGATGCGCGCCGTAGCACCGCAGACCTCCCTACGATCGCAACTTCCTCGCCTCCCCCGCTGCAGAGAAGCCCTGCAACAAAACGTTGAGAGCGTGATGGACTTCCAGCAGCTGCGCTATGCCAGAGCGGGAGCCGAGCTAGCGGATATCAACGGCTGCTTTCCTCAGTGGAAGGCCCTCAAGCTCGCCGGCCTGAACCGCGCGCCGGCGCCAAAAGTCGCACAGAAAGAGGAAGAGTAGTCCATGTACCCCTTTCCGTGGATGCCAGAGTGGGAGACGGACGAAATTGCGGGGAGCTACTTCTCTCGCCTCGCCCATGAGAACGCCGTGCTCTCCAAGTATTCATTCCTGAAATGGCTTGGGTTTTCAAGGACTCTCTGYGCAGGGCAAATAATGGATATTAGCGAACTGAGGCCCACATGGATCGACCTTTCCGAGAAGTTGGAGATTAGTCTTGACGATTTGATCCAGAGGCTTAGCACCAAGCCATACTGGGCTTGCTTCTATACCCAACGTCAGCTTTCTAGAAGGCATGTCGAAGCCCTCTCGCGACTCCCTACTCGCTTGGAAGTCGTCTTGGCGGTGTCCCACCCGCGGCTGCATCTGAGGATCTGCCCCACATGTCTTCTACAGGACCTTGGCAGCGCCGCGGGTGTCCCCATCGTGCGCCGGAGTCATCAACTTCCAGGATCGCTCGTGTGTCACGAGCACGGCGTGAGACTGATTCATCAATGCCCTGGTTGCGACAGAGTCCTGATTCCAAGGGCGGATTTTGTGAGAGTTTCGGTGCGATGCGAGAACTGCGGCTTTGAACTGACTCAATGCAGTGAGCCGCCCTTGAACAGCTTATCGCCCATTTGCCAACTCGCGGTGTTCGAGTATGACTGCTTGTACTCCAGATACGCTCCAAGGCCCGCCAGCGAGATAGTTGCCTTCATTAGGCGGGTCTGCCGGGAGCGAGACACCGATCTAGACAAAGTGGTACTCAAAATGTTTGGCCCCATTCTCAGTGCTTGGCACCGAAGCACGGCCAATCCAGTACCCAGTCGGTTGTTCTTGGATCAAGAGACTATGCCAACGCTTTGCGCCTGCCTGGTGGCACTAGGTTTCAATCACGAAAGCGCACAGCAAGCAATTAGCCAGCTCAGTCCGGTTAGCAATGCAACGGGCAGGTCACTCGACAAGATTGAAAGCACCTCCCAAGCGCGCGAGATTGTGCGCGCCATGATTCGGTCCACCAAGCGCCGCCTTAGCTGGCATCGCTTGCACCGAAGATCGCGGTTCCTCTTTTGGTTCCTTGTATTCAACGATCGTGCTTGGCTTGAGAGGCAGCTAGCACCCCGCCAACGTTCAGTGTTGAGAATACCTTCCGTGAGCGAGGATCGGCAAGTCATCCTTGCTAGCGGCTCGTACGATCAGCGTCGGGAAGCATGCGCGAGGGCGTACTATCGAGATCGCGAATGGATGCATGACTCGCGTCGGAGCCGGAAAGTGGATCGCGGCAAACAACTTACCGCCGCGCGTGATGCGGAACTTTCAGATTCGATTGAGACGGCAATGGCCGACTGGTTCGCCAAGCCCGGCCGACCCGTGAAATTTACTCTTGAACGTGCTGCCGCTTCAGTTGGCGTAAATGAGAGCAAGATCCTCAATCTGAACCGACGCGCTCCGAAAGCGCGAGACACACTGTATGAGTCAACCACGCACTATCGTCTGCGCGTCCTATTGTGGTTGATGAAGCAGAAGACGGCGCAAGGTGTCCTTCTGACACCCGGCCAACTTATCAAACAGGCGCGAGTAGCGTCCACCTGGGAAAGACGGCACTTTTGGGCCACAACTGTTGTCTATCTCTTCGGGTCCAGGGCGTCCTACTCGTGATTTCCTATCTGGCCACGCAGCATGCGACGCCCTTCCCCCTTCCATCCTCGATTCAGCAAAGGGGCTGTCGGGGCCCTGAGCGCCCCCACAACTCACACCGCTCCTCCGTACTGGGTCGCCAAGAGGATTGACCGCACCCTTTCCGTGCCCCCGTCAGCCGCGAACGCGGATGGCGTTGCACCCGAGAGTGTTGGCGCCGACCGAAAACTGACCATCTAAACCGGAGGCTGCCGATCCAAAATTGACCAGGGTGCTCAACTGTTCTGCTGAATATTTCAGCAGGGCGAACAGGTGATCACCATGGACATGATTGGCAAGGTCAAGCGGATGCACTTCCGCGACCATCTCTCGTTCAGCGACATCGCAAGGCGTACGGGCCTGTCGCGCAACACCGTGAAGAAGTGGGTCAAGGCGCCGGCGGAGGTCGAGCCTCGATACCGCCGGGAGGCGGCAGCGGGCAAGCTGAGCGCCTTCCACGAAGCGCTGATTCAGTCTCTGCGCGTTGACTCACGACGTCCCAAGCACGAGCGGCGCACGGCGCGAGCACTGCATGCCGAGATCAAGGCGCAGGGCTACCAAGGCGGCTACAGCCGCCTCACCGACTTCATCCGGGCCTGGCGCCAGGGCGAGGGCCAAGGTGCGGCGACCAAGGCGTTCGTGCCGCTGGCGTTTGAACTTGGTGAGGCGTTCCAATTCGATTGGAGCGAGGAAGGGCTGGTGGTGGGCGGCATCTACTGGCGCATGCAGGTCTCGCACCTGAAGCTTTGCGCGAGCCGAGCGTTCTGGTTGGTGGCCTATCCGAGCCAGGGCCACGAAATGCTGTTCGACGCCCACACCCGCTCGTTCGCTGCGCTGGGCGGCATCGCGCGCCGGGGCATCTACGATTTTGTTCCCGGGAACAAAATCGTAGTTTTGTGCCCAGGTGCGTTATGTGCCCAACCGGCCTGAGCGCCGCGCCAAGCCTTGCAGTTTCGTTGAGGATAGGCACATAAGGCGAGGCCCTGAGAGCGACGATCAATCTCCCTTCCCACCATAGATTGGAGGTTGTCATGTTGGAGCGCTATTTCGTTCGGCCGGCCACCGTTGATCGCATTCGGGCCAACGCCGCCGGGGCCTATATCCTATAT
>NZ_JBFUHO010000016.1:0-129836 GCF_056402355.1 Variovorax sp. P4_B11 | reverse complement strand
GCCGGTGCCTGCGGGTGCGACCGCGCCGCCGCCGCCGCGCGAGCCGGCCGGAAGGCCCGGCGTGCGCGGCGCCACGGTCGACTTCGATGCCAGCCAGGCCGGCGGCAGTGCCACCCTGTCGATCGCCAACGGCGCGCTCGACCTGCCCGGCGTGTTCGAGGAGCCGGTGGTGCCGATCGAGCGGCTGTCGACGCAGCTGCAATGGAAGCTCGATCGCGGTGCGATGCAAGTGCAGGTCTCGAACCTGCGCTTCGCGAACGCCGATGCCGAGGGCGAGGCCCAGGCCAGCTGGCGCACCAGCGACCCCGCGGTCTCGCGCGGCGCCGAGCGCCATCCCGGCATCCTCGACCTGCAGGGCCGGCTGACGCGTGCCGACGGCACCCGCGTCTGGCGCTACCTGCCGCTCCACATCCCCAAGCCCACGCGCGACTACGTGCGCGACGCGGTCACCAAGGGCACTGCCAGCTCGGTCGACTTCAAGGTCCGGGGCGACCTCTGGGACATGCCTTTCATGGACCCGAAGCAGGGCGATTTCCGCATCGCCGCGAAGGTCGCCGACGTCAGCTATGCCTATGTGCCGCCGACCCCGGGCTCGACCACCGACTGGCCGGCGCTCACGGGGTTGTCGGGTGAACTGGTGTTCGAGCGCGCCGGCATGCTGGTGCGCAATGCCCGCGGCCGGATCGCCGGCGCCCAGGGGATCGAAGTCACCCGGGCCGAGGCGCAGATTGCCGACATGTCGCACCATGCGGCGCTGCTCAAGGTCGATGCGCAGGCCAAGGGCCCGCTTGGCGAACTGCTGCGCGTCGGCGGGCCGCTGGCCGGCGAGGTCGGCGGCACGCTGGCGGAGATGCGCGCGACCGGCAATGCCGACTACAAGCTGCGCCTCGAACTGCCTCTGGAGGCGATGGACAAGACCAAGGTGCAGGCCAGCATCGTGCTGGCCGACAACGATCTGCAGCTGGCGGCCGCCGCGCCGGCCCTGAGCCAGGCGCGCGGCACCTTGACTTTCACCGAGAACGGGTTCGCACTGGCCGGCGTGCAGGCCCGCGGGCTCGGCGGGGCGATGCGCATCGACGGCAGCGGCCGCTTCAACGGCAAGCAGGCGCTGGACATCCGGGTCCAGGGCACCGCGAGCGCCGATGGCCTGCGCGCGGCGCGCGAGGTCGACTGGCTGGCCCGGCTGGCGAAGAACGCGACCGGCAGCACGCCCTACGCGGCCAGCTTCTCGGTGCGCGAAGGCGTCCCCGAATTCCTGCTCACCAGCAGCCTGCAGGGCCTGGGGCTGCAGTTGCCGGCCCCGATGGCCAAGGCGGCCGAGGATCCGATGCCGCTGCGGGTCGAGAAGAAGGTGGTGCTGCGCGAAGCCCGCGGTGCCGGCGCCGCGCCGCTGGTCCACGACCAGATCTCGCTCGAACTCGGCAAGGTCGGGACGGCCAGCTTCGTGCGCGACATCTCGGGCCGCGAGGCACGGGTGCTGCGCGGCGCCATCGGCGTCGGGCTGGAGTCCGGCGAGGCCGCGCCGCTGCAGGAGCGCGGCGTGTTCGCCAACATGCGCTTCGCGCGGCTCGACCTGGGCGCCTGGCAGTCGCTGTTCAGCGCCGCCACCGGCAAGGCGCCCGAAGCGGTGGCCAACGTCGAGAGCGGCGACGACGCGCTGGCCTACCTGCCGACGGTCATCGCGTTGCGCGCGCAGGAGCTCGTGTTCGGCGGCCGCACGCTGCACGACGTGGTGCTCGGCGGCACGCGCGACGGCCAGCTCTGGCGCGCCAACGTCGACGCCGCGGAGTTGAGCGGCTATGCCGAATACCGCCATGCGCAGGCCGGGCGCCTCTACGCGCGCCTGGCCCGTCTCAAGATCGCCCGCAGCGAAGCGACCGCGGTCGAGTCCCTGCTGGACGAGCAGCCGAGCACCCTGCCGGCACTCGACATCGTGGTCGACGACTTCGAGCTGCTGGGCCGGCGGCTCGGCCGGGCCGAGATCGACGCCGTGAATCGCGGCGGGGTCGGGCGCGAATGGCGGCTCAACAAGCTGACCCTCGGCAATCCGGATGCGACCTTCAATGCCCAGGGCAGCTGGGCGGCGCCGCCCGGCGGCGGACGCGAACAGCGCCGCACCGGCATGGATTTCAAGCTCGAGATCGCGGATGCCGGCGCCCTGCTGAACCGCTTCGGCATGAAGGACGTGGTGCTGCGCGGCCGCGGCCGGCTCGAGGGCGAGATGAACTGGACCGGCTCGCCGTTCTCGATCGACTACCCCAGCCTGGGCGGCAAACTGCAGATCGACGTCGAATCGGGGCAGTTCCTGAAGGCCGACCCGGGCATCGCCAAGCTGCTCGGCGTGCTGAGCCTGCAGGCCCTGCCGCGGCGCCTCACGCTCGACTTCCGCGACATCTTCAGCGCCGGCTTCGCCTTCGACTTCCTGCGCGGCGATGCCAAGATCGTCAACGGCGTGGCCACCACCAACAACCTGCAGATGAAGGGCGTCAACGCCGCCGTGCTGATGGACGGCTCGGCCGACATCGCGCGCGAGACCCAGAGCCTGCGCGTGGTGGTGGTGCCGGAGATCAGCGCCGGCACGGCCGCCCTGGTGGCGACCGCGATCAATCCGGCGATCGGGCTCGGGACCTTCCTGGCACAGATGGTGCTCAGCCGGCCGCTGATCGCCGCCGCCACGCAGGAGTTCCAGATCGACGGCACCTGGGCCGACCCCAAGATCACCCGCGTGCCGCGGCGCTCGCCCCCCGAAGCCCTGGGCGCGCCGGCCACGTCGTCGGTCCCTCGATAGAACAAGCAGGAAGGAGACGCCGCCATGAAAGTTGCAGCCATCCAGATGGTGTCGGCCATCGCCCGCGAGGCCAATCTGGCACGCGCCCACGACCTGCTGGCCGAGGCCGCGGCCGCGGGCGCCGAACTCGCGGTGCTGCCCGAATACTTCTGCATGATGGGCCGGCGCGACACCGACAAGCTGGCAATGCGCGAGACCGCCGGCGCCGGCACGGTGCAGAGCTTCCTGGCCGATGCGGCGCGCGAGTTCGGACTCTGGATCGTCGGCGGCACACTGCCGATCGAGACCGACGACGACCAGCATGTCTTCAACAGCTCGCTGGTCTACGGGCCCGATGGCGCCTGTGTCGCGCGCTACGACAAGATCCACTTGTTCTACTTCGACAACGGCCGCGAGCGCTACGACGAGCGCCGCGTGATCGCGCCGGGCACGCAACCCGTCTGCTTCGACCTGCCCTCGCGCGACGGCCATGCCTGGCGCATCGGCATGAGCGTCTGCTACGACCTGCGCTTTCCGGAGCTTTACCGTGCACTGTCCCGCCTGGGCGCCGAGCTGCTGCTGGTGCCCAGTGCCTTCACGCGCACCACCGGCGCCGCCCATTGGGAGGTGCTGCTGCGCGCGCGGGCGATCGAGAACCTGGCCTGGGTGGTCGCGCCGGCGCAAGGCGGCACCCACGAGAACGGGCGCCAGACCTGGGGCCAGTCGATGGTGGTCGACCCCTGGGGCTCGGTCGCGGCCCAGCATGCCGAGGGCGAGGCCGTGGTGTTGTTCGACATCGATGCCGCCCGGCTCGAAGCCGCGCGCGCCCAACTGCCTGCTCTGTCCCACAGCGTGATCTGAAACCGGTGTCCACGCCTGCGCTCCCCGTTGCCCGCGTCCTGCGCCCGGCCTTCGCGCGGCTGCGCTTCCTGCGTTCGGTCTGGCGCCGCTGGTTCCTCTGGGTGCTGCTGGCCGTGCTGGTGCTGGCGCTGTTGGTCACGGTCGTCTGGCTGGCCGGGCGGCACGAGGTCGAGCAGACCCAGTCCGTGCTCGAGCGCGACGCGGCCGATGCGGTGTCGGACCTGCGCGACGGCCTGCAGCGCAACGTGCAGACCTTGCGTGCCTCGCTGGCCGGCGGCATCGACCGCGCGCAGTGGGAGAACCGCGCCGCGACCCTGTTGCGGGACCATCGCGAATGGCTGCGCCTCGAGTGGCGCGACCCGGCGCTGCGACCGCTCGGCGCGGTCGATTCGCCCTACCGTCGGCGGGTGTTCGGCGACAACGAACGGGGCCCCGACCAGATCGACGTCGAGCTGGCCTGCGCGACCGCGCGCAAGCTGGGCTCGCCGGCCTATTCGCCGAGCCACTATGTGCCCGCGGTGCAGGGCAGCGGCCTCGAGGTGCTCGAACTGTGCGTGCCGATCGAGGGCGGCGGCTACCTGGTGGCCGCCTACTCGCTGCGCGACACGCTGACCGAACTGCTGGCGCCGATGCTGAGCCGCGGCCAGGAGGTCGCCTTCACCGAGGCCGACGGCACCCGGCTGGTGGCGATCGGCGCGCCGCGGCGCATCGGCACACGGGTCTTCACCGCGCAGCAGCTGATCGACCTGCCGGGCGTCACGCTGATGCTGCGCATCGATGGCTGGCGCGCCGTGCCCGACCTGTTCCCCAACATGCTGACCGCGCTGGTCACGGGCATCTCGATCGCGCTGGTGTCGGTGCTGGTGCTGCTGGCCCGCGATACGCGGCGGCGGCTGCGGGCCGAGCGCGATCTGGCCGATGCGCTGGCCTTCCGCAAGGCGATGGAGGACTCGGTGATCACGGGCCTGCGCGCACGCGACCTGAAGGGCCGGATCACCTATGTCAATCCGGCCTTCTGCGAGATGGTGGGCTTCAGCGCCGAGGAGCTGATGCACAGCGACGTCGAGGCTCCCTACTGGCCGACCGAGCTGGCGCACGAGTACCAGCGCCGGCAGGCGGTGCGCCTGGCGGGCGCGACGCCGCCGCGCGAAGGTTTCGAGTCGGTCTTCATGCGCAAGGACGGCAGCCGTTTCCCGGTGCTGATCTTCGAGGCGCCGTTGATCAACGCGCAAGGTTCCCAGACCGGCTGGATGAGCGCCTTCATCGACATCAGCGAGCAGCGCCGCATCGAGGAGCTGTCGCGCGCCAGCCAGGAGCGGCTGCAGGCCAGCGCCCGGCTGGCCACCGTCGGCGAGATGGCCTCGCTGCTGAGCCATGAGTTGACGCAGCCGCTGGCGGCGATCGCCAGCTATGCCAGCGGCTCGCTCAACCTGCTGAACGCCGAGGGCCTGCCGCGCGCCGGCGAACACCAGGAAGTCGCGATGGCGGTGCGCCGCATCGCCGAGCAGGCCGATCGCGCCGGCCAGGTGATCCGCAGCGTGCACGACTTCGTGCGCCGGCGCGACCGGACGCGCGAGTCGGTGACGCCCCAGGCGCTGGTCGACGCGGTGCTGCCGCTGGTGCGGCTGCAGGCCCGCAAGCTGGGCGTGCGCGTCGAGCTCGCGCTCGAGGATCACCTGCCGGCGGTGGTCTGCGACCGCACGCTGGTCGAGCAGGTGCTGCTGAACCTGGCGCGCAACGGCATGCAGGCGATGGACATGCCCGACCTGAACGAACGCGTGCTGCGGCTGCGGGTGGTGCGCGCCAGCGGCAGCCCGGGTCCGGATGCGCGCCGCTGGCTCGAGTTCTCGGTCGCCGATCTCGGCTGCGGCATCAGCGACGAGGTGGCGTCGCGCCTCTTCACGCCCTTCTTCACGACAAGGCCCGACGGCATGGGCCTCGGCCTGAGCCTGTGCCGCACGGTGGTCGAGCAGCACGGCGGCGTGCTGATGCACGAGCCGCATCGGCCGCGCGGCACCATCTTCCGTTTCACGCTGGCGACCGCTCCCTGACATTCACTCACCTCATGCAACCCTTGATCGATTCACTGATCTTCATCGTCGACGACGACGCCAGCGTGCGCGAGGCGCTGGCCTGGCTGCTGCGATCGCGCCGGCTGGTGAGCGAGCATTTCGCCAGCGCCGAAGCCTTCGAGGCTCGCCTGGCCGAGCAGCCGCTGACGGACCATCCGCATTGCCTGCTGCTCGACGTCCGCATGCCTGGCACCAGCGGTCTGGTGCTGTTCGACCGGCTGGCCGAACGCGGCCTGCTCGACACGCTGCCGGTGATCTTCCTCACCGGCCATGCCGATGTGCCGACCGCGGTCGATGCGGTCAAGCGCGGCGCCTTCGATTTCTGCGAGAAGCCCTTCTCGGACAACGCCCTGGTCGACCGCATCGAGCATGCGCTCGGCGCGTCGCTGCGCGCCATCGAGGCCCGGCGCACGCGCCAGCTGCTCAAGCGCCGCATCGACGAGCTGACCGAGCGCGAGCGCGACGTGATGCGCTGCGTGGTCGAGGGGCTGCCGAACAAGCTGATCGCCGATCAGCTGGCGATCAGCGTGCGCACGGTGGAGGTCCATCGCGCGCGGGTGTTCGAGAAGATGGAAGTGAAGTCGGCCGTCGAACTGGCCAACCTGCTGCGCGGTGTATAGAGCCCCCACGCTCCATCACTTCGTGTATTCGCTGCCCCCCGAGGGGGCCGCAGGCCGCCTTGGGGCGGCCCGGCGCCGGCCTGGCCCCCACGCTCCATCACTTCGTGTATTCGCTGCCCCCGAGGGGGCCGCAGGCCGCCTTGGGGCGGCCCGGCGCCGGCCTGATCCCTGTCGTCAGCCCTGCGGCTTTTCGCCCACGTAGATCTCGACGCGGCGGTTCTGCGCCCGGCCGGCATCGGTGCCGTTGTCGGCGATCGACTCGCGCGCGCCGCGGCCTTCGGTGCGGATCGATGCGGCCGGCACGCCGCGCGCCACCAGGTAGTCGCGGGTGCTGGCGGCACGCGCGATCGACAGCGGGTTGTTGATCGCGTCGGTGCCGGTGCTGTCGGTGTGGCCGATGATGCGCACCTCGGCGTTCGGGTTGTTGCGCAGGCCGCTCGCGAACTGGTCGAGCACCGGCGAGAAATTGGGCTTGATCGCCGAGCGGCCGACATCGAAGGAGATGTCGCTCGGGATCGCCAGCTTGAGCTCGTTGTTGGCGGTCTGGGTCACGGCCACGCCGGTGCCCTGGGTGGCGGCTTCCATCTGGCGTTTCTGGTTTTCCATGCGCTGCGACCACAGGTAGCCACCGGCCGCACCGGCCAGTGCGCCGACCGCGGCGCCGGTGCCGATGGCGCTGCGGTTGCCGCCGGTGGCCGACCCGATCGCCGCGCCGGCGAGCGCGCCCACGCCGGCCCCGATGCCGGTGTTGCGCTGCGTTTCGGTCATGCCGGTCCCGGTACCGGTGCCGGCGCAGCCCGCGAGAACGAGTGCCGCGGCGCAGGTGGCGAGTACGAATTTTTTCATGTCGATCCTTTTCGAGGTGCAAAGCGATGAAGGACCATTATCCCGAGCGCGATGGGTCGAGAAGCTGCCCCTGCCGTGCCGCCGTGTCACGCAGTTGAAGCATCGGGCACTGCAAACGCTTGCTGCGCCTTGCTCTGGCGCTATATTTTTGATAGCTTGTGGTGCGCTGGCCGACATCCCGAAGCGGCCTCGGACTACGGCGGGTCAATCGCGTTTCGAGGGGGCGTCGCTGTCCTGCGTGTCGTCCAGCTCGCCGCCCTTGCGGCCCGAGAACATGGTCCACCAGACGATCAGCACCAGCAGGATTCCGGCCCCGAGGGCTTCAAGCAAAATCAGACCCATGAACAAAGGACTCCGGTGGCTGGTGGGACTTGCGATCGTAGCAACGCTCGCCGGCTGCAGTTTCAGCACACGACAGCCCGACTTTCCGGCGGCAACGCCGAGCGGGACTCCGGCCGCACCCCGTGATCTCGGACCCCTGACCGGATCGCTCGCCCATCCCAAGAGCCGCTGGACGGCGGTGCCGTGGTCCGAATTGCCCGGCTTCAACGAGGATGCGCTGCACGAAGGCTGGGTGGCGATGGTCTCCAACTGCGCGCGGCCGAACGCCGCCATGGCGCCGCTGTGCCGCGAGGTCCGCCAGCTTGCGCTGGCCGAGCCGGACCAGCAGCGCGAGTGGATGCAGCAGCGGCTGCAGCCGTTTCGCATCGAGCCGCTGGCGGGTCCGAGCGATGGCAAGCTCACCAGCTACTACGAGCCGGTCTTCGACGCCTCGCGCCGCCCGACCGCGACCCACACGGTGCCGCTCTACCAGATGCCCGCCGGACTGGTCGCCAAGCGGCCCTGGTACACGCGCCAGGAGATCGACACGCTGCCGCAGGCCCAGGCTGCGCTGCGCGGCCGCGAGATCGCCTGGCTGGCCGATCCGATCGACGTGCTGATGCTGCACATCCAGGGCTCGGGGCGGCTGCGCGTCACCGAGGCCGACGGCTCGCAGCGCATGGTGCGCGTGGCCTTCGCGGCCACCAACGAGCAGCCCTACCGCAGCGTGCAGCAATGGCTGGTGAGCCAGGGCGCGACCAAGGTCAGCCTGTGGCCGGACGACACCAAGCAGTGGGTGGCGCAGAACCCCCAGCGCCTGTCGCAGCTGCTGTGGAGCAATCCGCGCTACGTGTTCTTCCGCGAGGAGCCGCTGAGTGAGGTGGATGCCGCTTCGGGGCCGGTGGGTGCGCAGGGCGTGCCGCTGACGGCCGGCCGGTCGATCGCGGTCGACCGCGACAGCATTCCGTACGGCACGCCCGTCTGGCTCGCCTCGCCGGGACCGGCGGTACCGATGGCCAAGCTGGTGGTCGCGCAGGACACCGGCAGCGCCATCGTCGGCGCGGTGCGGGCCGACTACTTCGCCGGCACCGGTGCCGATGCCGGCCGCGTCGCCGCGCGCGTGAACCAGCCCCTGCGCTTGTGGGCCCTCTGGCCGAAATAAGGCTCGCCCCCAGGTTGCCCGGCACTGCGTGTCCGGGCGCCCACCCCCTACCGGGGGCGCAGCCAGTGGCCCGGCGAAGCCGGTTCCACGGCTGCCCACCAACAAGCGGGCTGTGCTGCGCACAGCCGCCGAAATCGGGCGCTGGATCTGTGGCCGGCGTAGCCAGGCCCGTTGGTGAATCACCGCGGAACTGGCTTCGCCAGGCCGGTGGTGTTGCCCCCGGCAGGGGGCGGGCGAGCTACACGAAGTGAGCTCAACCTGGGGGGGAGCAACATGACGGCAGCGGCAACGCGGTCTTGTAGCGCACCTGCTTGAGCGCGAAGCTCGAACGGATCTTCTCGATGCCGGCGATCGGCGCCAGCTGCTCGAGGATGAACTTCTCCAGCGCGGCGATATCGGCCACGGCGACGCGGATCAGGTAGTCGCTGTCGCCGGTCATGAGGTAGCACTCCATCACCTCGTCATGCTCCGCGATGCGCTGCTCGAAGTCGGCCAGCGACTGCTTGCTTTGTGTCTTCAGGCTGATCGAGATGAAGACATTGAGACCGAGGCCCAGCGCGCCGGCGTCGACCAGCGCCACGTAGCGCCGGATGACGCCGCCCGCCTCGAGCGCCTTGACCCGCGCAAGGCACGGCGAGGGCGACAGGTGGATGCGGCGCGCCAGTTCGACATTGGACAAGGCGCCGTCGCGCTGGAGCTCGTCGAGGATGCGCAGGTCGATCGCGTCGAGTTGCATGAAATGCCGTCGAATGACAAAAATGCGGAATTCTATGCGGCGAATCCTTTTGTGAAGATATGGAAACAGCACCCCATTTCACCCGGCCCGGCCTAAATTGCGGCCTATGAACGCCCCGCTCCCTTCCGACCACTTGCGCGCCCAGATCGACATGCCCCTGCACGATCCCGACCCCGTCGAAACCGCCGAATGGCGCGCCGCCTTCGTCGCGCTGGCCGAGGCGCATGGGCCCGGGCGGGCGCGCTGGATGCTCGACGAACTCGCGCGGCTGGCGCGGGCGCAGCGCATCGGCTGGGAGCCGGACCTGTCGACGCCCTACGTCAACACCATCGCCGTCGATGCCCAGCCGGCCTTCCCCGGCGACCTCGCGATGGAGGAGCGCCTGGCCTCGCTGATGCGCTGGAACGCGCTGGCGATGGTGGTGCGCGCCAACCAGGCCTACGGCGAGCTCGGCGGCCACATCGCCAGCTACGCCAGCGCGGCCGACCTGTTCGAGACCGGCTTCAATCATTTCTTCCGTGCCCGCATGGACGCCGAGCCGCGCCGGGCCGCCCCAAGCGGCGAGCGCCCCCCGAGGGGGGGCAGCGACCCGCACGAAGTGGGGGAGCGTGGGGGGCAACACCTTGGCGACCTGGTGTTCTTCCAGCCGCACAGCGCACCGGGCGTGTATGCGCGCGCCTTCCTCGAAGGCCGGCTCGGTGAAGACGACTTGACCCACTACCGGCAGGAGCTCAGGGCGCCGGCCTTTACCGAAGGCAAGGGCGCACGCGGGCTGAGCAGCTATCCGCATCCGTACCTGATGCCGGACTTCTGGCAGTTCCCGACCGGCTCGATGGGCATCGGGCCGATCAGCTCGATCTACCACGCGCGCTTCATGCGCTACCTCACGCACCGCGGTCTGCTCGACTGCGAAGGCCGCAACGAGAACGGCGTACACGTCGACAAGCGACGTGTGTGGGGCGTGTTCGGCGACGGCGAGATGGACGAGCCGGAATCGATGAGCGCGCTGACCCTGGCGGCGCGCGAGAAGCTCGACAACCTGGTCTGGGTCGTCAACTGCAACCTGCAGCGCCTCGACGGCCCGGTGCGCGGCAACGGCCGCATCATCGACGAGCTCGAGAAGCTGTTCGCCGGCGCCGGCTGGAACGTCATCAAGCTGGTCTGGGGCAGCGACTGGGACGGCCTGTTCGCGCGCGACCTCACCGGTGCCTTGGTGCGTGCGTTCGCGAACACGGTCGACGGCCAGATGCAGACCTTCGCGGCCAAGGACGGCCGCTACAACCGCGACACCTTCTTCGGCCAGAACGAGGAACTCGCGCGGCTCGCCCAGGGCATGACCGACGAGCAGATCGACGGGCTCAAGCGCGGCGGCCACGACCTCGTGAAGATCCATGCCGCCTATGCCGCGGCGGTGGCGCACCGCGGTCGGCCGACCGTGATCCTGGCCCATACCAAGAAGGGCTACGGCATGGGCAGCGCGGGGCAGGGCAAGATGACCACGCACTCGCAGAAGAAATTCGACGACACCGACCTGATCGCCTTCCGCGACCGCTTCAGGCTGCCGCTGTCCGACGCGCAGGCCACCACGGCGGCCTTTTACAAGCCGGCGGACGACAGCGCCGAGATGCGCTACCTGCAGGCCAGGCGCGCCGCGCTCGGCGGCAGCATGCCGCGCCGCGTGACCGGCTGCGAGGTCGTGGCCAAGCCCGACATCACGGCCTATGCGCAGTTCGCGGTCGCCGCCGCCGGCAAGGAGATGAGCACCACGATGGCCTTCGTGCGCATGCTCGGCAACCTCATGAAGGACCCGGCGTTGGGCCCGCGCGTGGTGCCGATCGTGGCCGACGAGGCGCGCACCTTCGGCATGGCCAACCTGTTCAAGCAGGTCGGCATCTATTCGAGCGTGGGCCAGCGCTACGCGCCGGAAGACATCGGCTCGGTGCTCTCGTACCGCGAGGCGACCGACGGCCAGATCCTCGAGGAAGGCATCAGCGAGGCCGGCGCCATCGCCAGCTGGACGGCCGCCGCCACCAGCTACAGCGTGCACGGGCTGGCGATGCTGCCTTTCTATATCTACTACTCGATGTTCGGCTTCCAGCGCGTCGGCGACCAGATCTGGGCCGCCGCCGACCAGCGGGCGCGCGGCTTCCTGCTCGGCGCCACCTCGGGGCGCACCACCTTGGGCGGCGAAGGGCTGCAGCACCAGGACGGATCGAGCCACCTGATCGCCGCCACCATCCCGAACTGCAAGGCCTACGACCCGGCCTTCGCGGGCGAGATGGCGGTGATCGTCGATGCCGGCATCCGCGAGATGATGGTCGAGCAGAAGGACGTCTTCTATTACGTCACGCTGATGAACGAGAACTACGCGCAGCCCGACCTGCCGGCGGGCGTGGAGGCCGACGTGCTGCGCGGCTGCTATCGCTTCGACGGCTGGCCCGGCGCGCAGCCGGCCGGTGCGAAGGCGCAGGTCAGCCTGCTCGGCTCGGGCGCAATCCTGACCGAGGTCGTCAAGGCCGCGCAGCAGCTCGCGGCCGAGGGCATCACGGCCGAAGTCTTCAGTGTCACCAGCTGGAGCGAACTGGCCCGCGACGGCCGTGCCTGCGAGGCGCGGTCCCTGGCGGGCGAGGCCGAGCCGGGCACGCCGTTCATTGCGCGGCAGCTGGCGGGCGGCAGCGGCCCGGTCATCGCCGCGACCGACTACGTGCGCAGCGTGCCCGAAAGCGTCCGCGCTTTCCTGCCCGAGGGGCGGCGCTTCCTCACGCTCGGCACCGACGGCTTCGGCCGCAGCGACACCCGCGCCGCCTTGCGGCAGTTCTTCGGGGTCGATGCGCAGAGCATCGCGCGCGCCGCACGTCACGCGCTCGGATCGCGCTGAGGGCCCTATGATGGGCGCGCGCGAAGCGCGAACCCTTCCAGGACACCTCATGAACAAAGCAGGACTGATCGGCCTGGGCGCCATGGGCGCGGGCATTGCGGCCACGCTGCGGGATCGCGGCTACGAGATGCACGTCTGCGACGCGCGCCCCGGCGCCGCGGTTCGCTTCGCCGAAGCGGGCGGCGTCGCCTGGGCCACGCCGGCGCAGGTCGCGCACCGCTGCGAGGTCGTGATCTCGGTCGTGGTCAATGCCGCGCAGACCGAGGACGTGCTGTTCGGCGAGGGCGGCGCCGCCGCCTCGATGAAGCCCGGCAGCGTGTTCGTGATGTGCTCGACGGTCGACCCGAACTGGTCGATCGCGCTCGAGGAGCGCCTGGGCGCACTGGGCATCCTCTACATCGACGCGCCGATCTCGGGCGGCGCGGCCAAGGCCGCGAGCGGCCAGATGACCATGATGAGCTCGGCCCGGCCCGAGGCCTACGCGCGCGCCGATCCGGTGCTCGACGCCATGGCGGGCAAGGTCTACCGGCTCGGCGACCGCGCGGGCGCCGGCAGCAAGGTCAAGATCATCAACCAGCTGCTGGCCGGGGTGCACATCGCGGCGGCGGCCGAGGCGATGGCGCTGGGCCTGCGCGAGGGCGTGGCGGCCGAGGCGCTGTACGAGGTCATCACCCACAGCGCCGGCAACAGCTGGATGTTCGAGAACCGCATGGCCCACGTGCTGGCCGGCGACTACACGCCGCTGTCGGCGGTCGACATCTTCGTCAAGGACCTCGGGCTGGTGCTGGACACCGCGCGGGCCAGCAAGTTTCCGCTGCCATTGGCGTCGACCGCGCATCAGATGTTCATGCAGGCATCGACGGCCGGCTTCGCGAAGGAGGACGACAGCGCGGTGATCAAGATCTTCCCGGGCATCGCGCTGCCCGGCCGCACCGAGCCCGCCTGATCCTCCCTATCATCGAACCATGCCCCGCTTCGCCGCCAACCTGTCCATGCTCTATCCGGAGCTCGATTTCCTCGACCGCTTCGAG
The DNA here is from genome assembly GCF_056402355.1 of Variovorax sp. P4_B11. Classification (NCBI taxonomy): domain Bacteria; kingdom Pseudomonadati; phylum Pseudomonadota; class Betaproteobacteria; order Burkholderiales; family Comamonadaceae; genus Variovorax; species Variovorax sp. P4_B11. Next base: position 116,542 of record NZ_JBFUHO010000016.1, on the reverse strand, counting down.
GCCGCATCCAAGGACGGCTTCGGCGCCGTCGAGTACCTGTTCCCCTATGCCTACGCGCAGCGCGAACTCGCGTCGCGCTTGTCGGCCAACGGACTGAGGCAGGTGCTCTTCAACGGTCCGCCCGGCGACTGGGAGCGCGGCGAGCGCGGCCTGGCCTGCCTGCCCGGACGCGAGGCGGAGTTCCGCGAGGGCATCCTCCATGCGATCGACTACGCGGCGGCGCTCGACTGCCCGCGCATCCATGTCATGGCCGGCCTGGTGCCCGAAGGCGTCGAGCGCGAGACCGTGCAGCCGACCTATCTCGAGAACCTGCGCTGGGCCGCGGTCGAAGCGGCGAAGGCCGGCCGCGACCTGCTGATCGAGCCGATCAACACGCGCGACATCCCGCGCTTCTTCCTGAACCGGCAGGACCATGCGCACGAGATCGTCGAGGCCGTCGGTGCGCTCAACGTGCAGGTGCAGATGGACCTCTACCATTGCCAGATCGTCGAGGGCGACGTGGCCATGAAGATCCGCAAGTACCTGCCGACCGGCCGCGTCGGCCACTTCCAGATCGCCGGCGTGCCGGAGCGCCACGAGCCCGACATCGGCGAGCTCAACCATCCCTACCTGTTCGACGTGATCGACGAGGTGTCGGCGCAGTGCGGCTGGCAGGGCTGGGTCGGCTGCGAATACCGGCCGCAGCGCGGTGCGGTCGCCAATGGCACCTCCGCCGGGCTCGGCTGGCTGCGCGCCTTGCCACGCACTTCGCGCGCATGAGGCTGGAAGCCGTCCGCATCCCGCCGCGGCTGCGGGGCTTCGCGGCGGGCCAGGCCGAGGTCTTCGACGTCACGCTGGCCGGCGACCGGGTCGAGGCCGTCGCCACCAGCCTTCAACCGGCGCGCGGCACCCTGCTCGGCGCGATGGTCGACGCCCATGCCCACATCGACAAGAACTACACCGTGCGCGAGGCCGGCGCGGCCGAGGGCAACCTGTTCGCGGCGATCGAGCGCATGGCGGCGCATCGCGCGGGCTGGACCGCGGAGTCGCTGCGCAGGCGCATGCAGCGGGCGCTGAACGAAGCCTGGCTCGCCGGCACGCGTGCGCTGCGCACCCATCTCGACTGGGGCGGCGCCGACGCGCCGACCTCGCTCGCGGTGTTCGAGGCACTGCGCGACGAATGGCGCGGCCGCGTCGAACTGCAGTTCGTGGCGCTGACGCCGCTCGACCTGTTCGCCGAGGGCGATGCCGGCGAACGCATCGCACGGGCGGTGCGGCGTGCGGGCGGGGTGCTCGGCGCCTTCGTCTACCGCAACGACGGCATCGTGCACAAGCTCGGCCGGGTCTTCGACCTGGCGCAGGAACACGGGCTGGCGCTGGACTTCCACGTCGACGAAGGGCTCGACGCCGACGCCGCCGGGCTGCGCACGATCGCCCAGCTCACGATCGCGCGCGGCCTGCGGGGCCGCGTCAGCTGCGGCCATGCCTGTTCGCTGTCGGTGCAGGACGATGCCGCCGCCGGCGACACGCTGGCGCTGTGCGCGCAGGCCGGCATCCACCTGATCGCGCTGCCCAGCACCAATCTCTACCTGCAGGGCGCCTGGGACCGCACGCCGGTGCAGCGCGGCATCACGCGGCTGCGCGAGGCCGCGGCGCACGGACTGCGCCCGAGCCTTGCCACCGACAACGTCCAGGACGCCTTCTATCCCTACGGCGGCTACGACCTGCTCGAGACCTTCGGCCTCGGCGTGCAGATGGCGCACCTGGCGCCGGCCGCCGACTGGCTCGACGCCATCACCGTGAGCCCGGCCCGGGCGCTGGGACTGGCCTGGGACGGACGCATCGCCCCGGGCTGTCCGGCCGACCTGGTGCTGCTGGCCGCGACCGACGAATACGAACTGCTGGACCCGCGCGGCCGACGCCGCACCGTTATCCGGGCCGGCCGGACCCTGGAGAACACGCAATGAGCATGGGCAAGCCAATGGCCAACTACGCCGCCGCCAGGCGCGTCGGCGATTTCGTCTTCATGAGCGGGGTGGTCGCGGTCGATCCGGCAACCCGCCGCGCGGTGGCGAGCTACGAGGACATCCCCGACGAAGCGCGCGCGGCCCTGCGCACGCTGGGCTACGCCACCGGCCAGATGTCGGTCGACGTCTTCGAGGCGGCGATCGTGGCGCAGAGCTGGTTCGTGCTCGAGCGCATCCGCCAGATCGCGGCCGAGCACGGCGGCACGATGGACGACGTGGTGAAACTGGTGCAGTACTTCCGCCGCCTGCCCGACTACGCGCCCTACAACCGCGTGCGCGGCCTGTTCTACCCGGGCCAGCCGCCGGTCAGCACCGTGGTCGAGGTGTCGCGCTTCCTGCCCGGGGACGAGGTGCTGGTCGAGGTCGAGGGCACGATGTACCTGCCGCAGCGCTGATCAGGCCGGCGCCGGGCCGCCCCAAGGCGGCCTGCGGCCCCCTCGGGGGGCAGCGACACTCGAAGTGAGGGAGCGTGGGGGCCACAGTCAGGCCGGCGCCGGGCCGCCCCGAGGCGGCCTGCGGCCCCCTCGGGGGGCAGCGACCCACACGCAGTGGGGGAGCGTGGGGGCTCAGGCTCAGTAAGGCTGGCCCAGCTGCTCCAGCACGGCCGGGTTCTCCAGCGTGCTCACGTCCTGCGTCACGACCTCGCCCTTGGCCAGCGTGCGCAGCAGCCGGCGCATGATCTTGCCGCTGCGGGTCTTCGGCAGGTTGTCGCCGAAGCGGATGTCGCGCGGCTTGGCGATCGGGCCGATCTCCTTGCCGACCCAGGCGCGCAGCTGGTCGGCGATGCGCCGCGCCTCGTCGCCGCTGGGCAGCGGACGCTTGAGCACCACGAAGGCGCAGACCGCCTCGCCCGTGGTGTCGTCGGGCCGGCCGACCACGGCGGCCTCGGCCACCAGGTCGGTCATCGCCACCAGGGCCGATTCGATCTCCATCGTGCCCATGCGGTGGCCGCTGACGTTGAGCACGTCGTCGATGCGGCCGGTGATGGTGAAGTAGCCGGTCTTGCTGTCGCGCGTGGCGCCGTCGCCGGCCAGGTAGTAGCGGCCCTGGAACTCCTCCGGGTAGTAGCTGGCCTTGAAGCGCTCCGGATCGTTCCAGATGGTGCGGATCATCGAGGGCCAGGGCTTCCTGACGACCAGGATGCCGCCCTGGCCCCAGGGCAGCTCGTTGCCGGCCTCGTCCACCACGGCGGCGTCGATGCCCGGGAAGGGCAGCGTGCAGGAACCCGGCACCAGCGGCGTCACGCCGGGTAGCGGCGTGATCATGTGGCCGCCGGTCTCGGTCTGCCAGAAGGTGTCGAGCACCGGACAGCGGCCGCCGCCCACGTGGCGGTGGTACCACTCCCAGGCCGCCGGGTTGATCGGCTCGCCGACCGTCCCGAGGATGCGCAGGCTGCTCAGGTCGTAGTTGCGCGGATGCACCGCGTCGTTGCCCTCGGCCATCTTGATCAGCGAGCGGATCGCGGTCGGCGCGGTGTAGAAGACGCTGACCCGGTGGTCCTGGATCATCTTCCAGAAGCGGCCGGCGTCCGGGTAGGTGGGGATGCCCTCGAACACCACCTGGGTCGCGCCGATCGCCAGCGGGCCGTAGGCGATGTAGGTGTGGCCGGTCACCCAGCCGATGTCGGCGGTGCACCAGAAGACGTCGTCGGGGCCGAGGTCGAAGGTCCATTGGCAGGTCAGTGCGGCGTGCAACAGGTAGCCGCCGGTGGCGTGCTGCACGCCCTTGGGCTTGCCGGTGGAGCCCGAGGTGTAGAGCAGGAAGAGCGGGTGCTCGGCGTCGACCCATTCGGGTTCGCAGACCGGCGGCTGGGCCGCCGCGAGGTCGGCCATCCACTGGTCGCGCGGCGCCTGGAAGGGCACCGCGCCGCCGGTGCGGCGCGTCACCAGCACGTGGCGCACGCTGTCGCAGCCGCCCAGGCCGAGCGCCTCGTCGACGATCGCCTTCAGCGGCAGCTGCTTGCCGCCGCGGACCTGCTGGTCCGCCGTGAGCACCACCACCGCGCCGGTGTCGGCGATGCGGTCGCGCAGCGAGGGCGCCGAGAAGCCGCCGAAGACCACCGAATGGATCGCGCCGATGCGGGCGCAGGCCTGCATCGCCACCACGCCGTCGATCGACATCGCCATGTAGATCGCGACCCGGTCGCCGCGGCCGACGCCCAGCGACTTCAGCACGTTGGCTGTGCGGCAGACCCGGGCCAGCAGGTCCTCGTAGCTGATCCGTGTCACCGCGCCGTCGTCGGCCTCGAAGACGATGGCGGTCCTCTCGCCCAGGCCGTTCTCGACGTGGCGGTCCAGGCAGTTGTAGGAGGCGTTGAGGGTGCCGTCGGCGAACCATTCGAAGAAGGGCGCGCGGCGCGCGTCCAGCACCTGGGTGAAGGGCTTCTTCCAGGCCACGAGCTCGCGTGCCAGGCGTCCCCAGTAGGCCTCGGGATCGGCCTCGGCCTCGGCGACCAGCCGGTCGTAGGCGGCGCGGCCCGAGATCCGGGCGCGCCGCACGGTGGCCTCGGAGGGCGCATACAGCGTGGCAGTCGAAGCGGGGGAAGGTGTCGTAGTCATGTGGCGGTCTCCTGATGCAAGGCGTTCGGCTTGACGGGTGTCATGGTCGTCTCCGTCGAGGTGTTCAAGAATGCGAAGCCATAGGATGTCCGACGAACATTGCAGGAGACACACCCAAACATGACGAATGTTTGCAACCGGGGCGGGAGCCCGCTGTGATCCGACCGCCCGCGCCTGCGCCCGCCCCCCTGGAGCGCTACCTGACGCTGCAGACCGGGCTCGACCTGCTCGACCAGGGGCTGTCGATCTTCGACGGCGACCTGCGCCTGATGGCGTGGAATCGGGCCTACGTCCGCCTGCTCGGGTTCACGGACGACATGGTCTACCTGGGGGCGCCGTTCGAGAGCTTTATCGGCTTCAACGCCCGGCGCGGCGAGTACGGCCCGGGCGACCCGGACCAACTGGTGGCCGAGCGGGTGGCGGCGGCGCGCCATTTCGCGCCGCACGAGATCGAGCGGGTGCGGCCCAACGGACGGGTGCTGCGCATCCATGGCGAGCCGGTGCCGGGCCATGGCTTCGTCACGCTCTACTCGGACATCACCGAGCAGCGCCGCTCGGAGGAGATCATCCGCCGCCACAACGCCGAACTCGAGAGCCGGGTGGCGTCGCGGACCGCCGAGCTTCAGCGCAGCGAAGAGCGGGTGCGGCTGATCATGGACTCGATCCCGGCGCTGGTGGCTTACTTCGACCACCGGCGCGTCTACCGCTACCTCAATCGCGGCTACCACGACTGGTTCCGCGTCGACACCACGCGGCCCGAATCGGTCAGCGCCCGGGTCTTCCTGGGCGATGCGGTCTACGCGCTGATCAAGCCGCAGGTGCTGCGGGCGCTCGCCGGCGAGGCGCAGAGCCTCGAGTACGAGCTCCAGACCTGCGACGGGCGCCGACTCTGGGTGCGCACCTCGCTGGTTCCGCAACGCAGCGCCGAGGGGGCCGTCGTCGGCTGCTTCGAGCTGACCTTCGACATCACGCAGGAGCGCCGCTCGCAGGCGCTGCTGGCGCGGGCCCAGAAGCTGGAGTCGCTCGGCCACCTGACCGGCGGCCTGGCGCACGATTTCAACAACATCCTGACGGTCGTGATCGGCAACCTCGCGGCGCTGGAGGAGGCCCGCCCCGCCGACCCGGCGCTGGGCGAGTACGTGCAGCCTGCGCTCGAAGCGGCGCGGCGCGGCGCCAATCTGGTGCGCGGCCTGCTGAGCTTCGCGCGGCGCCAGCCGCTGCAGGCGGCGGCGGTGCACGTCGGCGCGCTGCTCGACACCGTGGCCCGGCTGGTGCGGCGCTCGCTGCCCGAGACCCTGCGGCTCGACATCGAGGTCGGCGAGACGGCCCTGTGGACCTGGATCGACGCCACGCTGCTCGAGCAGGCGATGCTGAACCTGGTGCTCAATGCCCGCGACGCCACCGGTCCCGAAGGCCGCATCACCCTGCGGGCGCGCCGCGCCCGCATCGACGCCACGGTGGCCACCCCGCTGCAACTGTCCGCGGGCGACTGCGTGTGCATCGAGGTCGAGGACGACGGCGCCGGCATGGACGCCGAGACGCTGGCACACATGTTCGAGCCTTTCTACACCACCAAGCGCCCGGGCCACGGCACCGGGCTCGGCATGGCGGTGGTCTACGGCTTCATCAAGCAGTCCGGCGGCGCCATCGACGTCCGCAGCGCGCCCGGCTGCGGCACCACGGTCTCGGTCTGGCTGCCGGCCGCCGATCCCGCGCCGGGCGATGGCGCGGACGACGCCGGCAGCGAGGCCGCCGGGATGCCGGCCGTGTCCATGGGGCTGGCGCTGCTGGTGGACGACGACGCGCAGGTGCGGCGCGTGATCCGGCGCAGCCTGCTCGAGCTGGGCTACTCGGTGCTCGAGGCCGACGACGGTGCCGCCGCCCTGAACCTGCTCGAGCACACGCCCGACATCGCGCTGCTGCTGTCCGACGTCGTGATGGCGGGCGGCATCGATGGCCTGAGCGTGGCGCGGGCGGCCCGCGAGGGCGGCCGGGCCCGCGCCGTGGTGCTGATGAGCGGCTATGCGCCGGGAGACTTGTCGATGCAGGCCGACTTTCCTATGCTGACCAAGCCCTTCAGCACGGCACAGCTGGCGCGGGCGATCGAGGAGGGCACAGGATGAGCGAGTACCGTGGCACCGGCCTGACGACCTACCGCGCGGCGGCCGACGAGGCCCACCTGCCGTCGCTGGTCTTCGTGATCGAGGACGACCCGGCCGTGGCCCGGCTGGTGCTCTCGACCCTCGGCGAGTTCGGCTTCAATTGCGAGGGCTTCTCGACCGGTGCCGCCGTGCTGCGGCGGCTGCAGGTCGAGAAACCCGACCTCTGCATCGTCGACCTCGGCCTGCCCGACATGGACGGCATCGACCTCATGCGGCGCATCAACGCGGCATCGAATGCGGGCGTGCTGATCCTGACCGGCCGCGGCCATCCGGCCGACCGGGTGATGGGGCTGGAACTCGGGGGCGACGACTACGTCACCAAGCCCTTCGAGGCGCGCGAGCTGGTGGCGCGGGTGCGCAGCATCCTGCGGCGCCGCAGCCTGGCGCCGGGCCAGGCCACCGGCCAGCGGCGCTACGCCTCGTTCCTGGGCTGGCGCATCGACTGCGCGGCCAACGTGCTGCGCGCGCCCGATGGCAGCGAACACCTGCTGGGAACGGCCGAGACCCAGGTGCTGCGCTGCTTCGTCGAGCGTCCGCACCAGATCCTCACGCGCGAACAGCTGATGGGGGCGCGCGACCTGCTGCCCACCGACCGCAGCATCGATGTCCGCATCTCGCGCCTGCGTCGAAAGATCGAGCCCGACCCGCACGAGCCGGCCATCATCAAGACCGTCTACGGCGCGGGCTACCTGTTCGCGGCGAACGTCAGCTGGGAGTGAGCGAACGTCAGCTGGGAGTGAGCGGGCGGCATTCGGCGCGCATTGCATCGCAATGTGACGAATGATTGCACCGCGCCCCGCGCACGGAGGCCTCATCCCAGAATCGGCCGAACCGATGTCCAGGAGACGAATCATGAGCGACCCCGTGGTGGATAAGATCCAGTCGAACCCCAAGTACCTCGAGCTGCGACGCAAGCGCAACCGCTTCGGCTGGTGGCTCACGGCGCTGATGATGCTCGTGTACTACGGCTACATCGCGCTGATCGCGTTCAACAAGCCCTTCCTCGCGCAGCCGATCGGCGGCGGCGTGACCACCATCGGGATCCCGATCGGGCTCGGCGTGATCGTCTTCACGATCCTGATCACGGCCTTCTACATCCGACGCGCCAACGGCGAATTCGACCGCCTGACGGCCGAGATCATCCGCGAGGCCACGCGATGAAAGCCCGCCACCTCACCCTCGCGGCGTTGCTGGGCGGCGCCTGTTCGCTGGCCTCGGCGGCCGGCGCCGATCTCGGCCAGGCGGCCAAGCAGCCGACCAACTGGATCGCGATCGCGATGTTCTCGGGCTTCGTGCTGCTGACGCTGTGGATCACCAAGTGGGCGGCTTCCAAGACCAAGTCGGCGGCCGACTTCTACACCGCCGGCGGCGGCATCACGGGCTTCCAGAACGGCCTGGCGATCGCCGGCGACTACATGTCGGCGGCCTCCTTCCTCGGCATCTCGGCCGCCGTGATGGCGACCGGCTACGACGGGCTGATCTATTCGATCGGCTTCCTGGTCGGCTGGCCGGTCATCACCTTCCTGATGGCCGAGCGGCTGCGCAACCTCGGCAAGTTCACCTTCGCCGACGTCGCCGGCTACCGCTTCCGGCCCGGCCCGATCCGCGCCTTCGCGGCCTCGGGCACGCTGGTGGTGGTGGCCTTCTACCTGATCGCGCAGATGGTGGGCGCCGGCCAGCTGATCAAGCTGCTGTTCGGGCTCGACTACTGGGTGGCGGTGGTGATCGTGGGCGCGCTGATGATGGTCTACGTGCTGTTCGGCGGCATGACCGCCACCACCTGGGTGCAGATCATCAAGGCGGTGCTGCTGCTGGCCGGCGTGAGCTTCATGGCCGTGATGGTGCTGGCCGCCTTCGACTTCAGCCCCGAGGCGCTGTTCACCAAGTCGGTCGAGGTGCGGACCGGGATCGCGGCCAACGGCGGCAAGAGCCCGGTCGAGGCTGCCGCCATCGGGCTGCGCATCATGGGCCCGGGCGGCTTCGTGAAGGACCCGGTCTCGGCGATCTCCTTCGGCATCGCGCTGATGTTCGGCACCGCCGGCCTGCCGCACATCCTGATGCGTTTCTTCACGGTGCCCGATGCCAAGCAGGCGCGCAAGTCGGTGTTCTGGGCCACCACCTGGATCGGCTACTTCTACCTGCTGATCTTCATCATCGGCTTCGGCGCCATCACGCTGGTGCTGACCAACCCCGAGTTTGCCGACGTCGCGACCGGCACCATCAAGGGCGGCGGCGGCGCGGCCAACATGGCGGCGGTGCTGGTGGCCAAGTCGGTCGGCGGCAACGTCTTCTTCGGCTTCATTTCGGCGGTGGCTTTCGCCACCATCCTGGCGGTGGTGGCGGGCCTGACGCTGTCGGGCGCCTCGGCGGTGTCGCACGACCTCTATGCGACGCTGATCAAGAAGGGCAAGGCCGACAGCCGGGCCGAACTCAAGGTGTCGCGCATCACCACGGTGGCGCTGGGCATCATCGCGGTGCTGCTGGGCATCGCCTTCGAGAAGCAGAACATCGCCTTCATGGTGTCGCTGGCCTTCGCGGTGGCGGCCTCGGCCAACTTCCCGGTGCTGTTCATGTCGGTGCTGTGGAAGGATTGCACCACGCGCGGCGCGGTCATCGGCGGCACGCTGGGCCTGGTCTCGTCGGTGGTCCTGACCATCGTCTCGCCGTCGGTCTGGGAGGCCACGCTGGGCCATCCGGCGGGCTCGGCCTGGTTCCCGTACGCCTCGCCGGCGCTGTTCTCGATGACGCTGGCCTTCGTCGGCATCTGGTTCTTCTCGATCACCGACCGCAGCCGCCAGGCGCAGCAGGAGCGCGCGGCCTTCCCGGCGCAGCAGGTGCGCTCGGAGACCGGGCTCGGGGCCTCGGGAGCCTCAGGGCATTGAGGGATTGCGGCCCCCACGGGGGGCAGCGACCACACGCAGTGAGGGGGCGCGGGGGCCAGTCAGGCCGGCGCCGGGCCGCCCCAAGGCGGCCTGCAGCCCCCTCGGGGGGCAGCGACCCCACGAATTGAGGGAGCGTGGGGGCCAGTCAGGCCGGCGCCGGGCCGCCTCAAGGCGGCCTGCGGCCCCCTCGGGGGGCAGCGACCCCACGAAGTGAGTGAGCGTGGGGGCCAGTCAGGCCGGCGCCGGGCCGCCTCAAGGCGGCCTGCAGCCCCCTCGGGGGGCAGCGACCCCACGAAGTGAGGGAGCGTGGGGGCCAGTCAGGCCGGTGCCGGGCCGCCCCAAGGCGGCCTGCGGCCCCCTCGGGGGGCAGCGACCACACGAAGTGAGGGAGCGTGGGGGCCAGTTCACTCCAGTGCACGCAGTTTGATGAAAGCGAGCGCCGCCATCACCGCATCGTTGAGCGCATCGTGCGCCGGGCGCCGCGGCAGGTCCAGCGCGGTCATGATGGCGGCGAAGCGCAGGTCGATGTCGCCCTCGCGCAGGTGCGGCGAACGGCGCCGGTTCACGTGGTCGTAGTAGAGCGCCGAGACCTCGATCTTCGGCTGCGGCAGCCCCATGCCCAGCATCGGGAACAGCACGCGGTCGATCATCGCGACGTCGAACTCGAGGAAGTAGCCCACCAGCGGCCGGCTGCCGATGAAATGCATCAGCAACTGCACCGCGGCCTCGGCCGCCAGGCCCTGTGTGAGGTCGCGCTCGCGCAGCTGGTGAACGCGCACGCTGCCGGTTGCGACGCTGCGGCGCTCGGGCCGCACCAGCAGCTCCAGCCGCTCGCTGCACATCACGCGGTTGCCGCGGATGCGCACCGCCGCGATCGCGACGATCTCGTCGCGCCGCCTGTCCAGCCCGGTGGTCTCGCAGTCGATCGCCACCCACTCGTCGGCGGGCGGCGGGTCCCACATGAAGCGAAAGCGCGGATCGCCCAGGTGCTGGAGCAGCCACCAGCGCTTGAAGGCGGAGAACCAGGCGGTCACAACGCATCCAGCCGGAAGCTCAGGCGCAGCATGCGGCGGAAGCGCTTGACCACTTCCAGCGTGTCCTTCAGCAGGTCGCGCTCGAGGCTGCTCATGCGGGCCGGATCGACCTGGCCCGTCACCTCGTGTCCCGCCTCCTGCTCCGCCAGTCCGGCCTTGAGCCGCAGGCCCATGAAGAAATAGAGGCTCTCGAGCACGTCGGTGGCGAGTGCGCGCTCGATGTGGCCGCCGGCGGCCAGGGCCTCCAGGCGCGCCGCGGTGGCGCTCGCGTCCAGTCCGGCGCGCAGGGCCAGGCTGCGCACGCCGTGCACGATCGGGAACAGGCCCTGCTTCTTGATGTCGAAGCGCTGGCCGTTCTGCTCGCCGAGGGTCAGCAGGCGCTGCCACCAGCGCGGATCGTCGGCGAAGGCGTCGATCGCCGCGGCGAAGCGCGCCAGCATGGCGTCGTTGTCGGTGGCCAGCGAGAACAAGCGGGCCCGCACGCCGGCCAGCAGCGCGGGGTCGCCGCACACCGCATGGGCATCGAGGAAGATCGCCAGCGCCATCAGCCGCTCACCGTCGGCCTGCAGCAGCCACTGGCAGGCGCGTTCGCCGAACTCGCCTTGGCTGCCGCGCCACTGCGGGTTCGAGACCATGATGCCGCCGGGGCATTCGGGGTAGCCGAATTCGATCAGCGTGCGGGTCAGGCGGGCGCAGATGTCATCCAGGTCGGCCGGCGGCGCATAGCCGTCGCGCAGCAGCAGGCCGTTGTCCTGGTCGGTCTTGAGCAGCTGCTCGCCGCGCCCCTCGCTGCCCATCACGAACAGGCAGCTGTTGGCGACCAGCGCCGGCGGCGCGATCAACTCCCAGGCGCGCTGGAACAGCTGGGCGTTGAGCGCCTGCACCAGCGTGGCGATCTGCCCGACCCGGGTGCCGCCGCCGTGCAGCAGGCTGACCAGTTGCGTGACGTGCCGGCTGGCCCGGGCCAGGGCCTCGAGGTCCTGCGCCTCGACGATCTCGCGGTTGATCAGGTAGGAATGGTTGGAGAGGAAGCTGAACAGGTCGAGCGCCTCCAGCACGCCCAGGACCTCGCCGCCGCCATTGCCGGCCATCACGACCACGCGGTGCACCTTGTGCCGCACCATGACGGTCAGCGCGTCGCCCACCGGGTCGGTGGCATCGACCGAGATCAGGCCGAAGCTGCTGACCTCGCGCACCGGCAGTTGGTCCAGCGGCGTGCCGTGCAGCACCGCGCGCTGCAGCGCGGTCACGGTGAAGATGCCCAGGCGCGGCGCGGCGCCGGCCAGGTCGCGCACCAGCACGTTGGTGCTGCGCTCGGCCTGCAGCAGGCGAACCACCGAGAGCACGTCGCAGTCGGCGTCGACGAAGTGCGGCGCCCGCATGGGGATCGCGTCGACCCGGGCCAGTGTGAGCGACTGCAGTTCGTGCTCGCCGTGGCGGCCCGCGATGGCAGCCAGCTTGTTCGACAGGTCGGAGAACAGCAGCGCGCCGAAGGTCGCATTGCGCGCGATCAGCTCGTTCACCGCCTCGCGCGCCAGCTGGTAGGCCAGCACCTCCTCGGCGGCGACGAAGCGGCCGCTGACCTGCCCGGCCACGAGGCTGCGGCCGTCGAAGGTGTCGTGCGGGCCGAAGCGGGCCACCGGCGCGGTTTCGCCCGGCGCGAACTGCTGCACGAAACCCTTGATCACGACGAACAGGTGGGTCGGCGCCATGCCCGTCTCGAGGATCGCCTCGCCCTCGCGGAAATAGGCGATGTCGACCTGGGCGCGCACCCGCTCGCGCTCCTCGGGCGTCAGGCAGTCGAAGGGCGAGTGGTCGAAATCGAAGGCACTGGGCATGGCGGGGGGCGCCGTCGGCAGGGAGCCGAGCCGGCACGGACCCGATGATCGATCACATCCCGCTGCGGTGCCACCCCGCGGCGTCAAGCTTTCGCGCGGTTTTTCCTGCAAGCGGACGCCGGCGCCCCCTTGAGGAAGGTGCGGCGCGATTCGGCCAGCGGCCGCAAGCGCGGGTCGGCCGAGGGGGCACTCGTCGCCCCTCTTGATAACGGCCCTCCTTGGGCCTATAAGTCATTCATGGTTCCTTGACTCGTCGCAAGGCGAAACGGAGTGCGCCATGAAGAGACGCATCTATTGGCTGATGCCGGACCTGGCCAGCGCCAGGCGGGCCATGCGCGATCTTGTGCAGGCGCGCGTCGATGTCGCGCACATCCATTTCGCCGGACCCGAAGGCATGGACATGGCCGGCCTCCACGCGGCCAACGTGTGGCAGACCTCGGACGTCCTGCATGCGACCAAGACCGGATGGTTGCTCGGCAGTGCCTGCGGCATCGGCGCCGGCCTCGTGGCCGCACTGCTCCTTCCGTTCGCCGGCGAAGACCCCCAATGGGAATATGCGGTGCTGGTCGCCGTCCTCGGGGGCGTGGTCGGTGCCTGGTCCGCCAGCATGGTCGGCATATCCATCCCCAGCCCGCGGCTGCAGCGCTTCGAGGGCGCCATTGCGCAAGGCCGGATCCTGCTGATGGTGGACCTGCCGGCTTCGCGTGTGCAGGAGGTCGAGGACTTGCTGCAGACCACGCATCCGGAAGCCCGCTTCGAGGGCGAGGAAGGGCACATCCCGGTGTTCCTCTGAAGCCCGAATCCGCCCACCCAGATACCGATGTCGATGCCAAGCCCAGGGACTGCACATGATCATGGCCGTCGCCCTGCTGCTCATCGTCATCGGCTCCGTGCTGTTCCATCTGTTCAGTCCGTGGTGGACGACGCCTCTGGCGTCGAACTGGCAGTCGATGGACGACACGCTGACCATCACGCTGGTGATCACGGGGTTCTTCTTCGTCGCGATCAATCTCTTCGTCGTCTACACGCTGGTGCGCTTCCGCCACCGCGAAGGCCGCCGCGCCGCCGATGAGCCCGAGAACAGGAAGCTGGAGCGCTGGCTGATCGGCGGCACCACCGTGGGCATCGCCGCCCTGCTGGCGCCCGGCCTGGTGGTCTACGCCAACTACGTGCGCTCGCCGCATGACGCGATGGTGCTCGAGGTGCTGGGCCAGCAGTGGCAGTGGCACTACCGCTTTCCGGGCGCCGACGGCAAGCTCGGCGCGACCGATGCGCGCTTCGTCAAGGGCGACAACCCTTTCGGGCTTGATCCCGCCGACCCGGCCGGGCAGGACGACATCCTGGTTGCCGCCGCCGAGGTGCACCTGCCGCTGGGCAAGCCGGTGCTGGTGCTGCTGCGCGCGCATGACGTGCTGCACGACTTCTATGTGCCGCCCTTCCGTGCGCGCATGAACATGGTGCCGGGGCAGGTCAGCCGCTTCTGGTTCACGCCGACGCTGGCGGGGCGCTACGAGGCGCTGTGCGCGCAGCTTTGCGGCGTGGGGCATCCCAACATGCGCGGCTTCGTGGTGGTGGAGGACGAGGCGAGCTTCCACGCCTGGCAGGCGGCGCTGCCGACTTTCGCGAAGACACAGGTCAAGGCCCCGGCCGCAGCGGCCGGCGGCGGTCCCGAGGCGAGTGTCGAGCAGGGCCGCGCGCTGTCCGAATCCAAAGGTTGCGTGGCCTGCCACACCGTCGACGGCAGCCCGCGCGTCGGGCCGACGTGGAAGGGGCTCTACGGCAAGACCGAAACCATGGCCGACGGCTCCACCGCGAAGGTCGACGAGGCCTATCTGCGCAGCTTCATCCTCGATCCGCAGGCCCGCCAGGTGAAGGGCTTCCCGCCGGTGATGCCCAAGATGGAGCTGACGGACGAAGAACTGGCCGCGCTGGTGGCCTACATCCAGAGTCTCGGCAGCCAGCCCGCGCCGGCCGCGACCGAACAGAAGGCGCAGCGATGAACCCCTCCCCTGCGATCCACGACGAAGACGCCGGCCACCCGGCGCCGACAACCTTCCTGACGCGCTACGTCTGGAGCCAGGACCACAAGGTGATCGCGGTGCAGTACGCGTGCACCGCCATCGCGGTCGGCGTGGTGGGGCTGGTGCTGTCGAACCTGATGCGGCTGCAGCTGGGATTTCCCGGGCAGTTCGAGTTCATCAACCCCGAGCGCTACTACCAGTTCGTGACGATGCACGGAATGATCATGGTGATCTACCTGCTCACCGCGCTCTTTCTCGGCGGCTTCGGCAACTACCTGATCCCGCTGATGGTGGGCGCGCGCGACATGGTGTTCCCCTACCTCAACATGCTGAGCTTCTGGGTCTACCTGCTGTCGGTGGTGGTGCTGGTGGCGAGCTTCTTCGTCGCCGGCGGGCCGACCGGCGCGGGCTGGACGCTGTATCCGCCGCAGTCGATCCTGCCCGGCACGCCGGGCCATGAGGCCGGCATCGTGCTGATGCTGGTGTCGCTGGTGATCTTCATCGTGGCGACGACGATGGGCGGGCTGAACTACGTGACCACGGTGCTGCAGGCACGCTGCGAAGGCATGACGCTGCTGCGCATGCCGCTCACGGTGTGGGGCATCTTCGTGGCCACCATCCTGGCGCTGCTGGGCTTTCCGGCGCTGTTCGTCAGCGGCGTGATGCTGCTGCTCGACCGCACGCTGGGTACCAGCTTCTTCATGCCGGCGCTGGTGTCGATGGGGCAGATGGCCGGCTACAAGGGCGGCAGTCCGCTGTTGTTCCAGCACCTGTTCTGGTTCTTCGGCCATCCGGAGGTGTACATCGTGGCGCTGCCGGCCTTCGGCATCGTCTCGGACCTGATCAGCGTGCATGCGCGCAAGAGCATCTTCGGCTACCGGATGATGGTGTGGGCCATCGTCGCGATCGGCGTGCTCAGCGTCGTGGTGTGGGCGCACCACATGTTCGTCGCCGGCATGAATCCGTATTTCGGGTTCTTCTTCGCGACCACCACGCTGATCATCGCGGTGCCGACCGCGATCAAGGTCTACAACTGGCTGCTGACGCTGTGGCGCGGCGACATCCACCTGTCGGTGCCGATGCTGTTCGCGCTGGCCTTCGTCTGCACCTTCGCGATCGGCGGGCTCACGGGGCTCTTTCTCGGCAACGTGAGCGTGGACATCCCGCTGTCGGGCACCTACTTCGTGGTCGCGCACTTCCACATGGTGATGGGCGTCGCGCCGCTGCTGGTGGTGTTCGGCGGCATCTACCACTGGTTCCCGAAGATCACCGGCCGCATGCTGGACGACCGGCTCGGGCAACTGCACTTCTGGATCACCTTCCTCGGCACCTACCTGATCTATTTCCCGATGCACTACCTCGGCGTGCTCGGCATGCCGCGGCGCTACTACAACTTCGACGGCTACAAGTTCATTCCGCCATCGGCCTTCAGCCTCAACACCTTCATCACCGTGGTGGCGTTGATCGTCGGCGTGGCGCAGGTGCTGTTCATCGTCAATCTGGCATGGAGCGCCTGGCGCGGCCGGCCGGCGAGCGCGAACCCGTGGCGCGCCGCATCGCTCGAATGGCAGACGCCGACGACGCCGCCGGGGCACGGCAACTGGGGGCCGCGGCTGCCGGTGGTGTATCGGTGGGCCTACGGTTACGGCACGCCGGGCGCCAAGGAGGACTTCGTGCCGCAGAACGCGCCGCCCGAGGCCGGCGGCATGGAGCCCGAGCCGCACGGCAAGCGTGAGGACGAGGGCCGGGGAGCACTGGCATGAGCCGCCGGGCCGCTCCCAAGGCGAATACCGAAGCGCTGCTGCGCGAAGGTACTCCAGTGAGCGCCGCGCCGGGCAGCCCCAAGCAAGCTCGCACCGCAGTGCGCAGCACGGAGGTTGCTCCATGACCGCGTCTTTGGTCGTCGCGCCCTTCGACCGTGGCGGCGGGCCGCGCGACGCGCACGCGAGCGCGGCCAGCATCGGGTTGTGGGTGTTCATGGGTGTGGCCACCGCGCTGTTCTCGCTCTTCGCGTTGGCCTACGTGATGCGCATGAACAGCACCGATGCGGTGACGCTGACCTTGCCGTGGCAGCTGTGGCTCAGTACCGCGCTGCTGGTCGCTGGCAGCGTGACGCTGCAACGGGCCGGCGCGGCGGCACGCGATGCGGCGACCGCGTCGGCTCGCCGCCTGCTGCTGGCCGGCGGCTTGTGCGCGATGGCGTTTCTCTGCGTCCAGCTGTGGGCCTGGCAGGCGCTGTGGAGCGCGCAGGTGATGCCGGCGGGCAATCCGGCCGGCAGCTTCTTCTATCTGCTGACCGCGATGCACGGGCTCCATCTGGCGGGCGGGCTCGTCGGCTGGGCCTGGACGGCCGGCGCCGTCTCGCGCGAACCCGCGAGCGCCGCGTGGCGCATCGCGCTGTGCGCGCGGTACTGGCACTTCATGCTCGGGGTGTGGCTCGCGCTGTTCGCCATGCTCGGCTGGGTCACGCCGGAGGTGGCGCGCTTCATCTGCGGCACAAGCTGAGGAGGCCATCATCATGCGCAACGCGACCCTTGCCTCCGCATCCGCCAGCCCCGCCGTCGCGGTGAGCGGCTGGCGCGGCCTGGTTGCCGACTGGTCTTCCGATCGCCAGGCCTTCCACGTCTCGTGGGGCAAGGCGATGATGTGGATCTTCCTGCTGAGCGATACCTTCATCTTCAGCTGCTTCCTGACCGGCTACATGACGGTGCGGGTCTCGACCACCGTGGCCTGGCCCAACCCGAGCGAGGTGTTCGCGCTGCATGTGGGGGGCGCCGACATTCCGCTGCTGCTGATCGCGATCATGACCTTCGTGCTGATCAGCAGCAGCGGCACGATGGCCATGGCTGTCAATTTCGCCTACCGCCGCGACCGCGTGAACGCCGCCACCCTGATGCTCGTGACCGCGACCTTCGGCGAACTCTTCGTCGGCATGCAGGCCTTCGAGTGGTCCAAGCTGATCATCGAGGAAGGCGTGAGGCCCTGGGGCAATCCGATGGGGGCGGCGCAGTTCGGGTCGACCTTCTTCATGATCACGGGTTTTCACGGGCTGCACGTGTCGGCCGGCGTGGTGCTCTTGTTCATCGTCGCCTTCAAGCTGATCCGCGGCGACTACGAGCGGACCGGCAACTACCAGATCGTCGAGATCACGGGCCTCTACTGGCACTTCGTCGACCTGGTGTGGGTGTTCATCTTCGCGCTGTTCTACCTGTGGTGAGGTCCGCCATGAATCCAGGCACCAGTCAACAACACCCGATCAGCCTGTACCTCAAGATCTGGGGGCTGCTGTTCGTGCTCAGCACGCTCTCATACCTGGTCGACTACTTCCACTTCCAGGGCTTGATGCGCTGGGGTCTGATCATCACCTTCATGCTGCTGAAGGCGGGCTTGATCGTCGGGGTCTTCATGCACATGGCGTGGGAGCGGCTGTCGCTGGTCTACGCGATCCTGCTGCCGCCGCTGTGCCTGCTGGTCCTGGTGGGGCTCATGTTCGCCGAGGCGGGCCACACCTTCTTCGCGCGGCTTCTTTACTTTCACTGAGCCGAAGGAATGCCGAGCTGGCCTGGGCGTTCGGCTGCCTCGGTTCCGACCCTTCAGCGATGGCCGATGTAGCGCGTCACCAACGGCAGCGTCTCGCCCTGGTGGAAGGCCAGCCGCCGCTCGCGCAGCGCCATGTCGGCCGCGGTCGCGCGGTGGAAGCGGCGCAGGTGTTCGGTCCATGACTCGTCGACGATCTGCTCCAGGTAGCGTCCCGGTTCGGCAATGTCGTGCAGCAGCTCCCAGCCGATCGCGCCCTGGCTCAGCCGCGCGCGGCGGGTCTGGTGCATCACGAGGTGGAAGGCGGCGGCGCGGGCCGGGTCGATCAGGTATTCGACCGTGATCACCACCCGGCCGGCCTCGTCCGGCGCGCTGGCCGGCGGACCGGCCGCCCAGCCGTGCTGCGCCGGTCGGGTGTCGTCGTCCTCGCCGGTGCCATCGGTCACGTAGCGCAGCGCCAGCCACATGCACGCCACGCCGGTGGCCGCGGCGGTGCCCAGGCTGACGTAGATCGAGCTGAGTTCGGCCACCTGGCCCCAGAGGGCCGCACCCAGGGCGCTGGCGCCCATGATCGCCATCTGGTACATCGACATGCCGCGCGCGCGCACCCAGTCGGGCAGCGCCAGCTGGGCCGACACCGAGAGCGAGTTGGCGACCGTGATCCAGGCCATGCCGCCGAGGAACATCGCGGGCACGGCGACCCAGGCGTTCGGCGCCACCGCCATGACGGCAGTGGCACCCGATTGCAGCAGCATGCCGCGCAGCACCAGCTGGTCGCGCACCAGGGCCTGGCGCAGCCGCGGCAGGAACAGCACCGCCACGATGGCGCCCGATCCCATCGCCGCCAGCAGCAGCGTGAAGGTGCCGGCGCCGCCGCCCTTGAGGTTGCGCGCCAGCAGCGGCAGCAGCGCCAGCAGCGCGGTCGAATGCAGGAAGAAGATCGAGATCCGGGCCAGCACCGCGCGCATGCGCTGCGACTGGCGCACGAACTGCACGCCGACCCGCATCGCGCTGATCAGCCGTTCGCGGCCCAGCGGGTTGGGCGTGTGCTCGCGGCGCCAGTGCAGCACGACGAAGCCCGAGGCCACGCACAGCACCGCATTGAGCGCGAAGACCCACACCGTGCCCGCGCTCGCGATCAGCGTGCCCGCGACCAGCGGGCCGATGATGCGCGAGGCGTTCATCGAGATGCCGTTGAGGCCGAGCGCCGCCGGCAGGTGGCTGCGCGGCACCAGCTCGGGGACGATGGCCGAGAACACCGGCCAGCGCAGCGCCAGGCCGATACCGTTGGCGAAGGTCAGCGCCAGCAGCAGCGGCGCGCTCATGAGGTCGAAGACCACGGCCGCGCACAGCACCACCGCGGAGCCGGCGAGCCAGAACTGGGTGGCGACCAGCCAGCGCCGGCGGTCGAGGATGTCGGCCAGCGCGCCGCTCGGCAGGCCGAGCAGGAACACCGGCAGGGTCGAGGCCGACTGCACCAGAGCGACCCAGATCGGCGAAGTGGTCAGCGAGGTCATCATCCAGGCCGCCGCGACGTCGTTCATCCACATGCAGACGTTGGCGATCAGCCAGGTGCTCCACAGCATGCGGAACACCGGGATCTTCAGCGGTTCGAGCGGGCCGACGCGCGGAATCGGCACGGGGGCGGAGGCGACGGGGGTTTCCTGGGGCGAGATCGGCATCGCGGTCTATTGTCTGCGGCCGTGCCGGGCGGCGGTGTCGGCCGGGCGCGCAGGCGCCAGGTGCGCCAGCGGCAGGGCATGGCTGGCCTTCACCTCGCCGAGCGAGAAGCTGGTGTGAAGGTCCTTCACGTTCGGCAGGTTCAGCAGGTGCTTGAGCGCGAAGCGCGAGAAGCTGTCGAGGTCCTGCGAGACCACCTGCAGCTCGAAGGTGCCGGTGCCGCTGATGTAGTGGCAGGCGATCACCTCGGGCAGCTTGCGGATGGCGTCCTCGAGCGCGCGCGTGGCCTCGCCGGACGAGCGCTCGGTATCGACGCGCACGAAGGCCAGCACGCCGAGCCCGATCTTGTGGCGGTCGATCTCGGCGTGGTAGCCCTTGATGAAGCCGGCTTCTTCGAGCGCGCGAACCCGCCGCCAGCAGGGCGCCGCCGACAGGCCCACGCGCTGCGAGAGCTCGGCGTTGGTCAGGCGGCCGTCGGCCTGCAGTTCTTGCAGGATCGAGAGGTCGAACTTGTCAATGCTTTCCACTTTCTGCCATTTTAAGCAAGAGTCTTTCAAATAGGAGCTTTCGAAAGGCAGAGAACGCAAACACCTGTCCAGGCTGCAGGCATACACTTTGCGTGATGATGGCCGAGGGGTGTCCGACCCGGATGCCTTGCAAGCCACGCCCACAAGGCACAGCCACTGGAGACGACACGATGAACGCCCCCCTGCCCGAGCACATCCGCAAGGCCCTCGAAACGGTCACGCTCGACGACAAGTATTCGCTGGACTATGGGCGCGCCTTCATGAGCGGCGTCCAGGCGCTGGTCAAGCTGCCGATGCTGCAGCGGCTGCGCGACCAGCAGCGCGGCAAGAACACGGCCGGCTTCATCAGCGGCTACCGCGGCTCGCCGCTCGGCGGCTACGACCAGGCGCTGTGGAAGGCCAGCAAGTACCTGAAGGCGCAGAACATCGTCTTCCAGCCCGGCGTCAACGAGGAGCTGGCGGCCACCGCGCTATGGGGCACGCAGCAACTGGGCTTCTCGCCGCCCGGCACCAACAAGTTCGACGGCGTCTTCGGCATCTGGTATGGCAAGGGTCCGGGCGTCGACCGCTGCTCCGACGTCTTCAAGCACGCCAACATGGCCGGCACGACGGCGTTCGGCGGCGTCATCGCGGTGGCCGGCGACGACCACATCTCGAAGAGCTCGACCGCGGCGCACCAGAGCGACCACATCTTCAAGGCCTGCGGCACGCCGGTGTTCTTCCCGGCCAACGTACAGGAAATCCTCGACCTCGGCATCCATGCCTTCGCGATGAGCCGTTTCGCCGGCATCTGGTCGGGCATGAAGACGATCCAGGAGATCGTCGAATCCAGCGCCACCGCGATGATCGACCCCGAGCGGGTCGAGATCGTGATCCCGACCGACTTCCAGATGCCGCCCGGCGGCCTGCACATCCGCTGGCCCGACCATGCGCTCGAGCAGGAAGCGCGGCTGATGCACTACAAGTGGTACGCCGCGCTGGCCTACATCCGCGCCAACCGGCTCAACCACAACGTGATCGAAGGGCCGAACGACCGCTTCGGCATCATGGCCAGCGGCAAGGCCTTCAACGACACGCGCCAGGCGCTGATCGACCTCGGCCTGGACGACGCCGCCTGCCGCCAGCTCGGCATCCGGCTGCACAAGGTCGCGGTGGTGTGGCCGCTCGAGGCCCAGCTCACGCGCGAGTTCGCCACCGGCCTGCAGGAGATCCTGGTGGTCGAGGAGAAGCGCCAGGTCATCGAATACCAGCTCAAGGAAGAGCTCTACAACTGGCGCGGCGATGTGCGGCCCAACGTGGTCGGCAAGTTCGACGAGGGCGAGGTGCACGAGGCCGAAGGCTATTCGGGCGGCGAATGGTCGATGCCGAACCCGACCGCGCACACGCTGCTGCGCGCCAACGCCGACCTGAACCCGGCGCTGATCGCCAAGGCGATCGCCCAGCGCCTCCGCAAGACCGGGCTGCTGGCCGCGGCCGGCGCCGACATGGCGGCGCGCATCGACGCCCAGCTGGCGATCCTTGAGGCCAAGGAGCGGGCGCTGGCGGCGCCCAAATCGCTCGGCGCCGCCGACGCGACGCGCCAGCCCTGGTTCTGCTCGGGCTGCCCGCACAACACCAGCACCGTGGTGCCCGAAGGCTCGCGCGCGATGGGCGGCATCGGCTGCCATTTCATGGCGACCTGGATGGACCGCTCGACCATCGGCTTCACGCAGATGGGCGGCGAGGGCGTGCCGTGGGTCGGCCAGCAGCCCTTCACGACCGACCCGCACATCTTCGCCAACCTCGGCGACGGCACCTACTTCCACAGCGGGCTGCTGGCGATCCGCCAGAGCATCGCGGCCGGCGTCAACATCACCTACAAGATCCTCTACAACGACGCGGTCGCGATGACCGGCGGCCAGCAGGTCGGCGAGCGGCCCGAGGGCCATTCGGTGCTGCAGATCGCCGAGAGCCTGCATGCCGAAGGCGCGGTCAAGGTGGTGGTGGTCACCGACGAGCCCGAGAAATACGAAGGCGTCAACGTGCCCGGCGAGAACGTCAAGGTGCGGCATCGCGACGAACTCGACGAGATCCAGCGCGAATTCCGTGAGATCAAGGGCACCACGGCCATCATCTACGACCAGACCTGCGCGACCGAGAAGCGGCGCCGCCGCAAGCGGGGCACGGCGGTCGACCCGGCCGTGCGCGTGGTCATCAACGAACTGGTCTGCGAAGGCTGCGGCGACTGCAGCGTCAAGAGCAACTGCCTGTCGGTGGAGCCGCTCGAAACCGAATTCGGCCGCAAGCGCACCATCAACCAGAGCACCTGCAACAAGGACATGAGCTGCCTCAAGGGCTTCTGCCCGAGCTTTGTCACGGTCGAGGGCGGCCAGCTCAAGAAGAAGTCGAAGAGCAAGGGCGTCTCCCCGGCCGAACTTGGCGCGCTGGCCGATCCCTCGCTTCCGGCGCTGGGCAACGGCCAGGTCTGGGGCGTCGTGGTGGCGGGCGTCGGCGGCACCGGCGTCATCACCATCGGCCAGCTGCTGGGCATGGCCGCGCACATCGAAGGCAAGGGCATCGTCACCCAGGACGCGGCGGGCCTGGCGCAGAAGGGCGGCGCCACCTGGAGCCATGTGCTGATCGGCGACACCCAGGACGCGATCCGCACCACCCGCGTCGGTACCGCCGCGGCCGACCTGGTGCTGGCCGCCGATCCGCTGGTGGCCGTCAACGCCGAAACCACGGCGCGCATGCGCGAGGGGCGCACCTGCGTCGCGCTCAACAGCCACAGCACGCCGACCGCGGCCTTCGTGCGCAATGCCGACTGGGTCAATCCGCAGGACGATTGCGCCAACGAGATCGCGCGCGTGGTGGGCGCCGGCGCGGTCGGTTCTTTCGACGCCGATGCCGCGGCGACCTCGCTGATGGGCGACAGCCTGTATGCCAACCCGATGCTGCTGGGCTACGCCTGGCAGAAGGGCTGGATCCCGCTCGCGCACGAGTCGCTGATGCGGGCGATCGAGCTCAATGCGGTGGCCGTCGACAACAACAAGACGGCCTTCGAATGGGGCCGCCAGGCCGCCCAGCGTCCTGCGGAGCTGCAAAAACGCGTGCAGCCGGGGCAGGTCATCGCGTTCAAGAAGCGCGAGACGGTCGAGAGCCTGGTGGCCCGCCGCGTCGAATTCCTGGCCGGCTACCAGAACGCCGCCTATGCCGGCGAGTACAAGGCTTTCGTCGCCAAGGTACAGCAGGCCGAGTCGGCGCTCGGCAAGACCGGACTGACCGAGGCGGTGGCGCGCTACCTGTTCAAGTTGATGGCCTACAAGGACGAGTACGAGGTTGCGCGGCTGCACGCCGACCGCAGCTTCCTCGACCGCGTCGAAGGCATGTTCGAGGGCGACTTCAAGCTCAACTACCACCTGGCGCCGCCAATCATCGCGAAGAAGAACGCCAAGGGCGAGCTGCAGAAGCAGAAGTTCGGGCCGGCGATGCTGACCGGCTTCAAGCTGCTGGCGAGGCTCAAGGGCCTGCGCGGCACCGCGCTCGACCCCTTCGGCCGCACCGAGGAGCGCAAGGCCGAGCGCGCGCTGATCGGCGAATACCGCGCCAGCCTCGAAGAGGTGATCGCCGGGTTGACTGCTGCCAACCACGAGACCGCGCTGGCGATTGCCGGCCTGCCCGAGCAGATCCGCGGCTACGGCCACGTCAAGGAGCGCAACCTGGCCGCCGCCCGGCTGCGCTGGGCCGAGCTGATGGCGAAATGGCGCAACCCGCAGGCCCCGCGCGCCGCGGCTTAGGACGCTCGGCCGCTCCGGCGCCGGCAAGTGCAGCGAAGGCCCGTTCGGGTTGCCCCGGCAGGGGATGGGCGACCCGACACGAAGTGCGGGCAACCTGGGGGCGAGCCTGCTGCCCTCTATACAATGCCCGGTGCTGTGCGCGGCGCCCAGGCCCCGCGCTGCGTGGCCGCTGGGTGCGGCCGCGGAGCCGCCGGGCCCTTTTTCCATCCAGGGCCGGCGCTCCTCTTCTTTCCCTTTGTTGGAGACTCCCTTGTTCATTTCCTCCGCTTTCGCCCAGACCGCGCCTGCTGCCGGTGGTGGCGACATGATGTCCTCGCTCGGCAGCATGCTGCCGCTGGTGCTGATGTTCGTGGTCCTCTACTTCGTCATGATCCGCCCGCAAATGAAGCGCCAAAAGGAAGCGCGCGCCATGATCGAAGCCCTGGCCAAGGGTGACGAAGTCGCCACCTCGGGCGGCATGCTGGGCAAGATCACCCAGCTCGGCGAGCAGTACCTGACGGTCGAGATCGCCAAGGGCGTCGAGGTCCAGATCCAGCGCAGCGCCGTGGTCCAGGTGCTCCCCAAAGGCGCGATCAAGTAAGTAGAGCTACAACGCGGGCGCCGGACACCGCGCGCCCCTGAAGGTTGAATCGATGAACCGTTACCCGGTCTGGAAGTACGCGATCATCGTGATCGTGCTGCTGGTGGGACTTGTCTATGCCCTGCCCAATTTCTTCGGCGAGGCCCCTGCGGTGCAGGTCTCGTCGGCCAAGTCGACCATCAAGGTCGACGCCGGCACCCAGGCCCGCGTGGCCGAGGCGCTCAAGGTCGCCGGGCTGATGCCCGACCTGCTGACGCTCGACGCCACCTCGGTGCGGGCCCGCTTCGCCACCACCGACGACCAGCTGAAGGCGCGCGACACGCTGCAGCGGGCCCTGGTGCCCGATCCGAGCGACCCGCCCTACACGGTGGCGCTGAACCTGGTGTCGCGCTCGCCGAGCTGGCTCGCCGCGCTGCACGCCTTCCCGATGTACCTGGGCCTCGACCTGCGCGGCGGCGTCGACTTCCTGCTGCAGGTCGACATGAAGGGCGCCATCGACAAGCGCGCCGAATCCTTTGCCAGCGACCTGCGCACCGGCCTGCGCGACAAGAGCGTGCGCGGCAGCGCGGTCAGCCGCAACGGCCAGACCGTCGAGATGCGTTTCCGCGATGCCGCGGGCCTGGACGCCGCCAAGCGGCTGCTGCAGGACCAGTTCCCCGACCTGACGGGCGTCGAGAGCCAGGAAGGCACCGACTTCAAGCTGGTCGCCTCGATCAAGCCCGAGGCCGTGCGCCGGCTGCAGGACGCGGCCCTGAAGCAGAACATCACGACCCTGCACAACCGGATCAACGAACTCGGCGTGGCCGAACCCGTGATCCAGCAGCAGGGCCTGGACCGCATCGTGGTCCAGCTGCCGGGCGTGCAGGACACGGCCAAGGCCAAGGACATCCTGGGCCGCACCGCCACGCTCGAGATGCGCCTGGTCGACGAGAGCGCCGAAGGCCGCGCGGCCGAGCTGGGCACCGGCCCGGTGCCCTTCGGCTCGGAGAAATTCCTCGACCGCCAGGGCCGTCCGGTGATCGTCAAGAAGCAGGTGCTGGTGACCGGCGAGAACCTGACCGACGCCCAGCCCGGCTTCGACTCCCAGACCCAGCAGCCCAAGGTCGACCTGACCATGGACGCCAAGGGCGGGCGCATCATGCGCGACGTCAGCCGCGAGAACTTCAAGAAGCGCATGGCGATGTTGATCTTCGAGAAGGGCAAGGGCGAGGTGCTGACCGCGCCGTCGATCAACGGCGAGCTCGGCAACCGCTTCCAGATCTCCGGCTCGATGAGCGTGGTCGAGGCCAACGACCTGGCGCTGCTGCTGCGCGCCGGCTCGCTGGCGGCGCCGATGGAGATCATCCAGGAACGCACCATCGGCCCCAGCCTGGGCGCCGACAACATCAAGAAGGGCTTCGACAGCGTGATGTACGGCTTCGCCGCGATCATGGTGTTCATGTGCCTGTACTACGCGCTGTTCGGCGTCTTCTCGTCGATCGCGCTGGCGGTCAACCTGCTGCTGCTGGTGGCGATCCTGTCGATGCTGCAGGCCACGCTGACACTGCCCGGCATCGCCGCCATGGCGCTGGCCATCGGCGTGGCGATCGACTCCAACGTGCTGATCAACGAGCGCGTCCGCGAGGAACTGCGCGGCGGCGCCTCGCCGCAGGCCGCCATCCACGCCGGCTACGAGCGCGCCTGGGGCACCATCCTCGACTCCAACGTCACCACGCTGATCGCCGGCGTGGCGCTGCTGGCCTTCGGCTCCGGGCCGATCCGCGGCTTCGCGGTGGTGCACTGCATCGGTATCGTCACCTCGATGTTCTCGGCCGTGTTCTTCTCGCGCGGGCTGGTGAACTTCTGGTACGGCAGCAAGAAGAAGCTCAAGACCGTGTCGATCGGCACCGTCTGGAAGCCGGACACCACCGCGGTGGCCAACGCGAAATAGGGGACACGACAAATGGAATTCTTCCGGATCCACAGGACGATCCCGTTCATGCGCCACGCGCTGGTGCTGAACGCGGTGTCCTTCATCACCTTCGCGCTGGCGGTCTTCTTCCTGTTCCACCGCGGGTTGCACCTGTCGGTGGAATTCACCGGCGGCACGGTGATGGAAGTCGCTTCCCAGCAGTCGGTCGACGTCGGCCGCGTGCGCGAGACCATCGCCAAGCTGGGCTACCCCGACGTGCAAGTGCAGAACTTCGGCACCTCGCGCGACGTCCAGATCCGCCTGCCGGTGCAGAAGGGCCAGACTTCGGCGCAGCAGAGCGAGCAGGTCATGGCGGCGCTGCAGGCGGTCGACCCGACCGCCAACCTGCGCGGCAACGAGTTCGTCGGCCCGCAGGTCGGCGAGGAACTCACCACCAACGGCCTCAAGGCGCTCGGCATGGTGGTGGTCGGCATCATGATCTACCTGGCCTTCCGCTTCGAATGGAAGTTCGCGCTGGCCACGGTGCTGGCCAACCTGCACGACGTGGTCATCATCCTGGGCTTCTTCGCCTTCTTCCAGTGGGAGTTCTCGCTGGCGGTGCTGGCGGCGGTGCTGGCGGTGCTGGGCTACTCGGTCAACGAGTCGGTGGTGATCTTCGACCGCGTGCGCGAGAACTTCCGCCGCTACCGCAAGCTGAGCACCCCCGAGGTGATCGACAGCGCGATCACCTCGACCATCAGCCGAACCATCATCACGCACGGTTCGACCCAGCTGGTGGTGCTCTCGATGTTCTTCTTCGGCGGCCCGACCCTGCATTACTTCGCGCTGGCCTTGACCATCGGGATCTGCTTCGGCATCTATTCGTCGGCCTTCGTGGCGGCGGCCATCGCCATGTGGCTGGGCGTCAAGCGCGAGGACCTGGTCAAGGGGCCGGTCAAGCGGGACGGCGATCCGAATGACCCGAACGCCGGCGCGACCGTCTGATCCTGGGGTAGCCGAGCATGGCGCGCTCTTGTGCGGTTACGCTTCCCGATGCAAGCTCGTGCCTGTCGTCGAAACGAAACAATTGCCGTCCTGACCATCCATGACCCCGCGGTCCCATGCAGCTTCCCTCCAACTCTCCCGCGAGACGCGCGAGCGTTTCGTCGCCGCCACCGAGCCGCTGATCGCGCCGATCGGCCATGCGATCCGCGAGCGCCTGACGGCCCTGGCCGCGCAGATCGGCAACTCGCGCGAGATGCAGGAGAACCGGGATGGTTTCCTGGCCTTCGAGGCCCAGGGCGCCAACTGGGTGTCGCTGTCGCGCGAGGCCTGGCGCAGGGCGCTGTCCGCCAGCACGGCCGAGGCGCCGAGCTTCAATCCCTTGTCGCGCCTCGAGCTGATCGGCGACGAGGTGGTCGAGACCAGCATCCTGTCGTCGCGGCTCGCGCAGGCGATCCAGGACAAGGCCAGCTTCGAGCTGAATGACCTGCGGCTGCGCATCCAGCACCTCGAAGGAACCCACGAGCTGGGCGCCAAGGACATCCTCAAGCCGGAGGCGCTGGCCAGGGTCCTGGTCGACCAGTGGCTGGCCAGCGGCCTGAGCCGCGGCCTCTGGACCAAGGTCCAGGACCAGGTCCAGCAGCACATGGTCGAGCCGGTGGTCAAGGCCTACAGCGACGCCAACGCTTTCCTGGTCGGCAAGGACGTGATGCCCGAGATCGACCTCAAGAGCTTCGTCCGGCGCACCGGTTCGGTCAGTTCCGGCAACGCGGCACTGGGCGGCAGCTTCGCGGGCGGCAGCAGCCCGATGGGCATCGCCGGCCAGCCCCAGATGGCGCCGGGCGGTTTCGGTGTACCTGCCGGCAGCTTCGCGCCGGCCGCCATCGGTGTCGGGCGTGGCCCCGGCCAGGCGGGAGGCGACACCCTGATCGCCACGGGCGGTTCGCCGCTGCTGCTGGCGCGCCAGCGGGCCCAGGGCGTGCTGCTCAACCTCAAGCGCTTCGTCACCGCGCGCATCGGCGGCGACATCACCCAGCCGCGCGTCCAGGGGGGTGGCGAGATGGCGGCCGGCGCGGGCTTCGGCGGCCCCGGTGCCCCGGCCTTCGCCGCTGCCATCGCCGATGCCGAGGCCGCCTACCAGGTCGCGGCCTCGCAGTACGTGGTCGGGGAGGAGGCCACGGCGGTCCACCATGCCTCGGCCGAACTTCGCCGGCGCACCAGCGAACTCAAGAAGAAGGCGCCCACCACCGCCGACAAGGCGACGGTCGAGATCGTGGCGCTGATGTTCCAGGCCATCCTGGCCGAGGAGCGGATTCCGTTTTCGGCCCGTGTCTGGTTCGCGCGCCTGCAGATGCCGGTGCTGCGCGTGGCCATCGCCGAGCCGGAATTCTTCGGCACCCTGCAGCACCCGGCCCGCATGCTGATCGACCGCATGGGCTCCTGCGTGATGGGCTTCGACGCGGCCGCCATCTCCGGCAGTGCGCTCGAGGGCGAGATCCGCCGCGTGGTGCAGGTGATCGAGCAATACCCCGAAACGGGCCAGCGCGTGTTCAAGCTGGTGTTCGACGAATTCGTCGCCTTCCTCAACAAGTACCTGACGCAGAGCGACACCACCCAGCGGGTGATGAGCGTGGCGCAGCAGGTCGAGCAGAAGGAGACGATGGCGATCCAGTACACCATCGAGTTGCGCAAGATGCTCAACGACATGCCGGTGCGCGAGGAGATCCGCGAGTTCCTGTTCAAGGTCTGGGCCGAGGTGCTGGCCATTGCCGCCCTTCGCTATGGCGCCCAGGACGAGCAGACCGTGACCCTGAAGCGGGTCGCCTCCGATCTGGTGTGGGCGGCCAGCGCCAAGCCCAACCGCAACGACCGCACCCGTGTCATCCAGGATTTGCCGAAGCTGCTGCAGCGGCTGCGCCAGGGCATGACCTTGCTGGGCATCGTCGGCGATCCCCAGGAGGCGCACATCAAGATCATCGGCGCGACGCTGTCCGATGCCTTCCTGTCGAAGACCGAGGCGATCCCGCCGGCCAAGATCGAGGCCATGGCGAAGCGCCTGGCCAACCTCGAGGATTTCGTCTCCGACGAGGGCATGACCGACCTGCCGCTCGATGCCGCAAGCATCGAACTTCTGCTCGGGGTCGATGCCGCCTCGATCGAGGTGGTGCCCGACACCGGCACCAAGGTCAGCGAGGACATGCTGGCCTGGGCCCATGAACTGCAGGTCGGGACCTGGTTCATGCTCGACCACAACGACCGTGTCAGCCAGGTCCAGTTCGTCTGGCGCAGCGACCGCAAGCAGCTGCACCTGTTCGCGTCGAGCGACGGCCGCAGCTTCCTGATCCAGGTCGGGCGCCTGGCTTCCTACCTGCAGGCCGGCCTGCTGGTCCCGGCCGAAGAGGAAACGCTGACCGTGCGAGCCACGCGCGAGGCGCTGGCCAAGCTGGACGCCAACCCCGAAAGATTGTTGGACTAGTCACTGGCTCGCCCCCAGGTTGCCCGGCACTTCGTGTCCGGGCGCCCACCCCCTACCGGGGGCAACACCAGCGGCCCGGCAAAGCCGGTTCCGCGGTGTTTCACCAACAGGCCTGGCTTCGCCGGCCACGGAATACTGGCGCTGTGGATTGTCTTCGGCGGCGCGCAGCGCACGCCTGTTGGTGGGCAGTCGCGGAACCGGCTTTGCCGGGCCGCTGACTGCGCCCCCGGTAGGGGGTGGGAGGGCTACACGAAGTGAGCCCGACCTGGGGGCGAGCTTAGTGCAGCGGAACCGGCTTTGCCGGGCCGCTGACTGCGCCCCCGGTAGGGGGTGGGAGGGCTACACGAAGTGAGCCCGACCTGGGGGCGAGCCTAGTGCGCCACGCGAAGCGTGGCATCGTCGCAGAGCTCGTCGAGCACCAGCGCGTCGGGCTCGACGCCGGTGCTCCAGTGCACCATCAGCACGATGATCTTGAGCTCGTCGAGCGCCAGCGGCTCGCCCGGCGTGGCCATGGCGCGCTCGACCACGATCTCGCGCATGCCGGCCGGCAGCACGCCCGCGGACTCGAGGAAGCTGATGAAGCCCAGGCATTCGGCGCCGATGTGCTCCTGCTCGGCGGTCGAGTAGACGCGCATCGCGTCGGCCGACTGGGGAATCGCGGCATCGGCCGCCGTGCCCGGCAGCACGGTGGCGCTGATGCCGTCGGCGTGGCGGTTGAGCTGGACGCCTCGTGTCGCCAGGCTCAGGCCGTCGAGCCAGTGCAGCGCCTCGCGGATCTCGTCCGCATCGAAGCCTTGCGCGCTGAGCTTGCGCCCCAGCTGCTCGGGTTCGGGGCAGGCGTCGCCGCGCCAGTAGTTTTCGTAGACATACACGAGCACTTCGAACATGGGTTCAATATAGCCCACCCGAAGCGCCGCTCGACGAAAGTTGCGCCGACACGACGCCGCAGCGGGCTCAACCGAGCGCAATACGCTGGAACAGGCCGCCCGGGAGGCGGGCGATGCGGCCCGCCAGTTCGAGTTCGAGCAATTGGGCCTGCAGCATGGCCGGGCTGAAACCGGTGCGGGCGCACAGGGCGTCGAGGCCGACCGGGTCGAATCCGAGCGCGCCCAGCAGCGCTGGTTCGGTGGCATCGTCCAAGGCGGCGGGCGCGGCTGCCGGAGGCGCATCGGCCAGGCCCAATTCCTCCAGCACGTCGGCGACCGATTCGACCAGCTTGGCGCCCTGGCGGATCAGCGCGTGGCAGCCGCGCGATTGCGGCGAGTGGATCGAGCCCGGGATCGCGAACACCTCGCGCCCCTGCTCGACCGCGAGCCGGGCCGTGATCAGCGAACCGGAGCGCAGCGCGGCCTCGACCACCAGCGTGCCGCGCGTCAGTCCGGCGATGATGCGATTGCGCTTCGGGAAGTTCTGGTTCAGGGGCGGCGTGCCCAGCGGGTACTCGCTGACGACCAGGCCCCGGGCGGCGATCCGGTGCGCCAGCGCGCGATGCCGGGCCGGATAGACGCGATCGAGCCCGGTGCCGACCACCGCCACCGTCGCCAGCCGCCCGGGCCCGGCGGCCTCGAGCGCGCCCTCGTGGGCCGCGCCGTCGATGCCGAGCGCCAGGCCCGAGACCACGGTGAGCCCGGCTTCGCCGAATGCCCGCGCGAACGCCCGTGCATTCCCGGCGCCTTGCGCCGTGGGATTGCGGCTGCCGACCATCGCGATGCTGCGGTCCAGCTGCGTGAGCTCGAAGGCGGGTGCGCCCAGGAGATAGAGCAGCAGCGGCGGATCGGCGGTCTCCAGCAGCGAGGCCGGATAGCCGGGATCGCCCAGCGTCAGGATGCGGCGTGTGGTGCCCTCGGCGTCGGTGCCCCGGAGCCAGTCGAGGGTGCGCTCGAGCAACGCGGCCAGCTCGACCGGTTCGCGCTGCAGCGCCTGGGCCTGCGCGCTGCCGGCGACCTGCCGCAGGGCCTCATGCGATTGGGCGAAGATGCCGGCCGGCAGGCCGAAGGCCGCGAGCAGCGCGCGGGCGGCGACGTTCCCGACGCCTGGCGTCAGCGAGAGGCGAAGCCAGCCCGCAAGTTCGTCGCGTTCCACGCCAAGAGGGTGCTCGCGTCAGGGATTGGCCAGCAGGTCGCCGATCCGCGGGGTATCGTTGATCTCGAGCACCAGTGCATAGGATGCTTTCTCGAAGGGGCGGAACACCATCAGCAGGCCGATGCGTTCGTTCGGCAGCTTGAGCACTTCCTTGCCGGTGTCATTGGGGGCGGCGGCGCGGTCGACGATGGTGTCGCCGTTCTTCAGGATGGCCAGCACGTGGCCGGACTCGATGCCGTCGCGCGTGCCCTTGTTGATCACCACCACCTGGTTCTGGGCCGCGAACTGCACCGCGTTGCCGTAGACCGAGACGATGCGTCCGTTGACGATCTGCTCGGGCGCCCGCGGCGCGTAGCTCAGCAGCTGGCGCTGGGGCTCGGGCAGCAGGCGGTCGCCGGCGCGCATTTCCTCGCGCGCGGCCACGATGTCGATGGTGGCCGGGACCACGTTCGAGATTTCCTTGCCGTCGACGAGTTGGCTGGCGATGTTCTGGCTGCGCTTGAGCTGGGCCTTGCCGAGGTAGGCCGCCTCGTAGCCGAGGAGTTCGCCGGTGGCGGGGTCCATCAGCGGTGTCGCGTTGCGGAAGATGCGGAAGGTCTTGATGGGGCCTGCGGTCTCGATCAGCGGGGAGTTGGCATCACCCAGCGCGTAGGCGCGGTCGCCGCGGGCCAGCAGCACGCGGCTGTCGTTGCCGGCCACGATGTGGGGTGCGGTCCTGAGCGTGTCCTCGTCGACGATGATCGGCTCGCTCAGGAAGGGCTCGATCAGGCTCGGGTTGAGGGTCGGCAGCGCCATCCCCGACATCGACTCGTAGCGGGTGCGCGGCGACAGCTTGACCGTGCCGTCGGCGGCGCCGCCGCGGCGCGTGCTGAGGCGGGCGCGGCCGCCGCTCTTTTCAAGGTAGAGCACCTGGCCCGGGTAGATCCGGTGTGGGTTCGAGATTTCGCCGAGGTTCATGCCCCAGAGCTCGGGCCAGCGCCACGGGCTGCGCAGGTAGAGGCGGGAAATCGCCCACAGCGTGTCGCCGGGCTTGACCGTGTATTCGTCGGGCGCGTTGGGGGCCAGCTCGCCGATCGGGATGCCTGCCTGGGCCGTCTGCTGGGCCAGGGCGCGCTGTTGTGGCGTGACCGGATAGTTCTGTGCGAAAGCGGTCGCGGCACCGGCAACCCCCAGGGCGACGGTCGCCAGGGCGGTCAGGAGGCGGGGGCGCGGGCTGTCGTTGATTCGGAGTTTGGTCATGGTTTATGGTGTGCACACACTACGCCACGCAGGATGTACGAATCCTCACAATTTGCTACGAATTTTGCGCTGAAGCCCTTGATAGGGCAACGTATTCGGGGAGTTCGCCGGCAGCACGTCGCGGAAATGGCGAAAATAGCGACAACTTTTCCTCGCTTTCATGGCTAAAAGAACCATTTTGAGTTACCCGGACCCGCGCCTGCATACGGTGGCCAAGCCGGTGCAGGGTGTCGATGCGCGCATCAAGACGCTGGTCGCGGACATGCTCGAGACCATGTACGACGCCAACGGCATCGGCCTGGCGGCGACCCAGGTCGACGTCCACGAGCGGCTGGTCGTGATCGACATCTCCGAAGAGCGCAACAAGCCGCTGGTCCTGATCAATCCCGAGATCGTCTGGGCCAGCGATGAGAAGGTGCTCAATGAAGAGGGTTGCCTCTCGGTGCCGGGCATCTACGACGGCGTCGAGCGCTCCACTTCCGTGCGCGTGACCGCGCTCGATGCCGAGGGCGAACCGCAGGCGATCGAGGCCGAGGGCCTGCTGGCGGTCTGCATCCAGCACGAACTCGACCACTTGCTGGGCAAGGTGTTCGTCGAGTACCTGTCGCCGCTGAAGCGCAATCGGATCAAGAGCAAGCTGCTCAAGCAGCAGCGCGAAGACCAGAAATCGGAACAGCGCGAAGGACGGCGTTGACCATGCGGCGCCTGTGGCCCGTGGCGATGGCGCTGGTCCTGGGGCTGTCCGGCTGTGCGCTCGATCCGACGCGGCTGCCGCTGGGCAGCACCCGGGCCGAAGCGCTGCAGAAAGTCGGCAATCCGACCACCACCTACGCCATGCCCGGCGGTGGCGAGCGGCTCCAATATTCGCGTGCGCCGTCAGGCGTGACGGTCAACAACGTCGACCTGGACGCCGGCGGCCGGGTGGTCTCCATCCGCCAGGAACTCGACGACGGCATGTTCGACATCACGATCCGACCCGGCGTCTGGCGGGTCGACGACGTGCTGCGCAGCTACGGCCGGCCGTTCGAGATTTCGACCGTCCGCCCGTTCGACGGCGAGGTCTGGGCCTGGCGCTACCAGTCGCACAACAATCCGCGCATCCTCTACATCTACATCGACCTGGACGGCGTGGTCGACCACTATCACACGGCCGACGAGGTGCGTCGGCTCATGACCGACCAATGAAAG
The DNA here is from genome assembly GCF_056402355.1 of Variovorax sp. P4_B11. Lineage (NCBI taxonomy): Bacteria > Pseudomonadati > Pseudomonadota > Betaproteobacteria > Burkholderiales > Comamonadaceae > Variovorax > Variovorax sp. P4_B11. Next base: position 82,063 of record NZ_JBFUHO010000016.1, on the reverse strand, counting down.
TCGCGTTTGCGGGCACGCCCGAGTTCGCGCGCGTCGCCCTGGAGGCGATCGCGGCGGCCGGGTTCGAGATCGTCCTGGTGCTGACCCAGCCCGACCGCCCGGCCGGCCGGGGCATGAAGCTGCAGGCCTCGCCGGTGAAGCAGCTCGCGCTGAACCGCGGCTGGCCGGTGGCGCAGCCGCGCAGCCTGCGCCTCGACGGCAAGTACCCGGACGACGCCGCTGCCGCGCGCGAGGCCATCGCCGCCGCGCAGGCCGACGTGATGGTGGTCGCGGCCTACGGCCTGATCCTGCCGCAATGGGTGCTGGACGCGCCGCGGCTCGGATGCCTCAACATCCACGCGAGCCTGTTGCCGCGCTGGCGCGGCGCGGCGCCGATCCATCGCGCCATCGAGGCCGGCGACGCCCGGACCGGCGTCACGATCATGCAGATGGACGCCGGCCTCGACACCGGCGGCATGCTGTTGCGCGAGTCGCTCGCCATCGGCGACGACACGACTGCGCGGCTGCACGACCGGCTGGCCGAGATCGGCGGGCGGTTGATCGTCGATGCATTGCGGCAGGCCGCTGCCGGCCCCCTGACGGCCGAGGCGCAGCCCGCCGAAGGCGTGACCTACGCGCACAAGGTCGAGAAGGCCGAGGCCCAAGTCGACTGGTCGCTGGATGCCGGCGCGATCGCGCGCCGGGTGCGCGCCTTCGATCCGTTCCCGGGCGCCAGCAGCGTGCTCGACGGCGAGACGATCAAGTTCTGGGCCGCCGACGCCCAGCCGGGCGTGCCGGGCGTGCCGGGCGAGGCGCCGGGGACGGTCCTGGCCGTCACGCCCTCTGGCATTGCGGTGGCGGCGAAGGATTCCATCCTGCGGGTTACCGAATTGCAGCGCGCCGGCGGCAAGCGCCTGGCGGTCGCCGACTTCCTGCGCGGTTTCGACGTCAAGCCGGGCCAGGTGTTCGGCCGATGAAGCGCCGCCCCTGATGTTCCTGTCGTCTGCGATCCGGCGCCAGCCGGAGTTCCGCCAGGGCGTGCGCGACATGTCCTCGGTCGCGGTCGGCATCGGCGCCTGGGGCCTGATGACCGGCGTGGCGATGCTCAAGTCGGGCATGAGCGTGTTCGAGTCGGTGGCGATGACGCTGCTGGTGTATGCGGGCAGCTCGCAGCTGGCGGCCATTCCGCTGCTGATGGCGGGCGCGCCGGCGTGGGTGATCCTGGCCACGGGCTTCTGCGTCAACCTGCGCTTCGTGGTCTTCAGCCTGCACCTGCGGCCCTACCTGATGCACATGCCGCGCTGGCGCCGCATCACCCATGGCTACCTCACGGCCGACATGAGCTACGCCCTCTTCACCCGGAAATACGCGCAGCCGCCGGCCACGCTGGCCGAAAAGCAGGCGCAGGAGGCCTATCTCACGGGCAACTACTTCGTGACCTGGGCGTCCTGGATGGGCATGAGCCTGCTCGGCATCGCGCTGGCCAACATGATCCCGCAAAGCTGGGGCCTGGGCTTCGCCGGGGTGTTGAGCCTGGTGGCGATCGTGTGTTCGATGGCGACCACCCGGCTGCGGCTGCTGGCGGTCCTGATCGCTTCGGCGACCGCGGTGGCGGCCTATTTGCTGCCGCTCAAGCTCAACATCGTGGTCGCCATCGGCGTGGCGGTGCTGGCCTGCTTCTGGCTCGAGAAGCAGTTCGGGCTCGACGTCGATGCGGAGGATGACAAGTGAGCGCCGAAGTGAGCGCGCTGTTCGCGGGGACCGACTTCTGGACCCTGGCGGTGATCCTCGGCCTGGCCGGCGTCACGGTGCTGACGCGCTGCTTCTTCTTCATCCTCGACCGGCCCTGGGGCCTGCCGGAGTGGGCCCACCGCGCGCTGCACTATGCGCCGGCGGCCGCGCTGGCGGCGGTGATCGCGCCCGAGATCGTCATGGCGCAGGGCCATCTGGTCTCGACTTGGCAGGACGCGCGGCTCTATGGCGCCGCCGCTGGCGCCGTCTACTTCTTCTGGCGCCGCGGCGTGCTGGGGACGATGCTGGCGGGAATGGCGGTGTACCTGCCGCTGCACCTGGGGCTGGGCTGGTAGCAGCTCTCCTCGAGGCGGGCCGGCGCCGGCCCTAGTCCAGCTGCACGCCGGCGGTCTTGATGATCCGTCCCCAGCGCTCGCTTTCCGCCCGCGACAACTTGTAGAAATCCTGCGGGGTCCCGGGCAGCGCCTCGAAGCCGAACTCCGAGAACAGCTTGACCACCTTCGGCGACTGCATGGCCTTGTTGAGCTCGCCGTTGATGCGGCCCACCGCTTCCGGCGGCATGCCGGCCGGCCCGATGAGGCCGTGGAAGGCGTAGGCGTTGACGTCCTTGAAGCCGAGCTCGGCGAAGGTCGGCACGTCGGGCAGCGCGCCCGCGCGCTGCGGCAGCGCGATCGCCAGCACCCGCACCTTGCCCGACTTGATGATCGGCAGACCCGAGGCCAGGTCCAGCATCATGGTCGGCACCTGGCCGCCCATGACGTCGGTCATCGCGGGCGCGGCGCCCTTGTAGGGCACGTGCTGGACGCTGATGCCGGCCTTCTGCTTGAACAGCTCCATCGCCATGTGGTGCGGCGAGCCGTTGCCGGGCGAGGCGTAGCTGACCTTGTCGGGGTGGGCCTTCACGTAGCTCACGAACTCGGCCACGGTCTTTGCCGGGAAGTCCGGATGGACCACCAGCGCGACCGGGAAGCGGCCGATGGCGCCGATGTAGCTGAAGTCGCTGGCCGGCTTGTACGGCAGCTTGGCGAACATGTATTCATTGAACAGCAGCGCGGCATTCTCGGCCTGCATGATCGTGTAGCCGTCCGGCTTGGATTGCATCAGCACCGAGACGCCGATGTTGGTCGAGGCGCCGGGACGGTTGTCGATGATCAGGGGCTGCCCCAGCGAGGGCTGCATCGCCTCGGCCAGCGCGCGCGCCAGGTTGTCGGTGCCGCCGCCGGCCACGTAGGGCACGATCCAGCGCACGGGCTGGCTCGGGTAGGCGGTCTGGGCCGGTGCAGGGCCGCCGAACGCGAGCGTGAGGCCCGCGGCCAGCAGTTGCAGGAATCGTTTCATCGTCATTGTCTCCGGAGTTGGAAAAGAAAGGATCTCGACAATCAGCCGCGCAGGGTCTGCCACAGCACGCGGTCGCGCTCGGCCGTCCAGACCACCGGGTGCTCGATGCCACGCAGTTCGTCATAGGCGCGCGAGACGTCGAAAGGCAGCACGTGCTGGAACACCGGCCAGTCGCCGAAGCGCGGCTTCATCGCCTGCTCGGCGCGCGCGAAGCAGCCGCGCAGGCTCTCGCCGGCGTCGATGCCCGCGCGCACGCTGGCGAGCAGGGTCGAGAGAAAGGCCTTGGTGAGTTCGATGGCCTCGGTGCAGTCCGCGCCACCGCGGACCACCGCGCCGCGGCCCGGCACCAGCACCTGCGGCTGCAGCGCCGCGACGGCGTCGAGCGTGCCCGCCCAGTCCTGGATGTAGGCGTCGCCCGCATAGACCCCGCAGCGGTTCTCCACCACGTCGCCCGAGAACAGCACGCCGCAGTCGGGCAGCCAGGCCACGGTGTCGCCGCCCGAATGGCCGCGCCCGAGGCACATCAGCCGCACTTCGCGCGCGCCGAGCCACAGGCTCATCTCGCGCTCGAAGCTCATGCTCGGCACCGTCAGCCCGGGGACCTCCTCGACGCCGGCGAACAGGCGCGGGAAGCGTCCGACCTCGGAGTCGAAATCGGCCTGCCCGCGTTCGCGCACCCAGTCGAGCGTGCCCTTGCTGGCGATGATGGCCTGCGCTTCGTCGAAGGCGCTGGCGCCCATCACGCGCACCGCGTGGTAGTGGGTCAGAACGATGAACCTGATCGGCTTGTCGGTGACCGTGCGGATGTCGGCCAGGAAGTCGCGCGCCATGCGCGGCGTGGGCCGGGTGTCGATCAGCACCACATGCGCGTCGCCGACGATGAAGCCGCAGTTCGGATCGAAGTCGCTGATGTAGCCGTACACCTGGGGCGCGAGTTCGCGCAGCTGCGGCTTCTGCGCGCGGGTGTCGGAGGCGGAGGCGAAGGAGACGGGTGCGTTCATGCGGCGCTTTGTGTCGTGGGGTGGGAAGGCTCGCCGCTGTCGCTCGCGGCGGCGATGCAGTCCAGCAGCACGGCCTGGTCGCCGCACTGGTTGGCCAGCAGCAGCACGAGGCGGGCGTTGAAATCGGCGCTCTGGGATTCGGTCAGCCCTTTGTGCGCGCTGACCCAGGCCGCGTAGAAGCCGTCGGGATCGGGGATGTGGGGCTCGGTGATCATGGTGTGCTGTCCTTCTTCAGCGATGCGCCAGTGCGGTGTGGACCGCGGCCGAGATCGATGCAGGCGTGGGCTTGCGCAGCAGTGCGGCGCGATAGGCATCCGGGCGCACGATGAACAGGCTGCCGGCCGCCGGATTGCCGAGATGGCGCGCCAGTATCTCGTCGGGCTGCAGCGTAGGCAGTCCGCTGTCGCCGCCGACGGCCACGAGCCGCAGCGGAATCGATGCCGCGATGTCGGCCGCCGCTCGGGCTTGAGCGCGCGCCGGCGCGAACCAGAGGCCGAGGCATTGCGTGCCGTCGGCCAGCAGTTCCATGAGCGTGGTCGGTGTTCCGTCGAGGTGGTGCAGCGGCAGGTTCTGCACGGTCCGCCCGCCTTCGGGCAGGTGGGACGCCGCCGGATAGTCATTGGCCACCGACATGCGGCCCGTGTTGACCAGCGCGCGGGCGAAGGCATGGCGCGAGGCAAGCGCCACCACCGCGCGCCGCAGCGTGTGCTCGGCCGGCGTGCGCGGCGCGAGGAAGCGTGCCGAGCGGCTGGTGACGCGCAGGTTCTCCACCGCGGCGGGCCGCCGCTCGGCGTCGTAGGTGTCGAGCAGCGCATCGCCGGCCCGGCCCTGCGCGACCAATGCCAGCTTCCAGCCGAGGTTGGCCGCGTCCTGGATCCCGCTGTTCCCGCCGCGCGCGCCGAAGGGGCTCACGACATGGGCCGAGTCGCCGATGAACAGGATGCGGCCGTGCCGGAAGTCGTCGAGCAGGTGGTCGCGGTAGCCGTAGGGCCCGATCCAGACGAACTCGAACTCCACGCCCGGCCCGAGCTGCTCGCGCAGTCGCGCGCCCGCCACTTCGGGCTGGCTGATGTGGGCCGTGTCGCAGTCTTCGGGCATCTGGTAGTCGATGCGCCAGACGCCGTCGCCCATCAGGTGCTGCCACACGGCGCGGCCTTCGTTGAAGGGCGCGTCGACCCAGGTCCAGCGCTCGGTCGGCAGCGGCTTCTTGAAGCGGACGTCGCTGATGCACCAGCGGTCGGTGCTGCGCGACGGGTGCGCGTCGATGCCGAGCTGGGTGCGGATCGGGCTGTTGGCGCCGGTGGCGTCGATCAGGTGGTCGGCTTCGATGGTGTAGCTGCCGACGGGCGTCTCGACGTCGACGCGAACGCCGTCGGCGAGCGGCGTCACCTGCGTCGCGCGGTTCTTCCAGCGCAGGTCGGTGAGGCCGAGTTCGATGATGCGATCGACCAGGAACCACTCGACGTAGAACTGCTGGAGGTTGATGAAGGGCGGCTGCACCGAGACGCTGTCGGTCTTCAGGTTGAAGTTGTAGACCTCCTTTTCGTTCGAGAAGGTGCGGCCGAAGGACCAGGTGATGCCTTTCTCCGCGATCCGCTCGTAGATGCCGAGGCGCGCGAAGATCTCCAGGCTCTTCTGGGCGTAGCAGATGCCGCGCGACGAGGCGCCACGCACGCCGACCGAATCGTCCTCGTCGAGGAGCACGGCGCGCACGCCGCGGCGCGCGAGGTCGCAGGCCAGCGTCAGCCCGGCCGGGCCGGCGCCGACGATCACGATGGGATGGCGCACGACGGCGTCGTTGCCCAGTTCGGGCGGCGGCACGAAGGGCCAGCTCGGCAGTTCGTACGCGGGTGCGAAGTTGGTGCTTTCCATCGGAGTGTGCGGGGAGTTCACAGGGCGTGGGCCCATTCGGCGACCGCGTCGGCCGCGCGCAGCACCAGCTCCGGCTGGCCCGCGAGGTAGTGGTTGCCGCCGACGATGTCGACATTGCGGATGCGCGCGCCGCCCGCCGCCAGCCAGGCGTCGCGCGTGCTCGGGAAAGTCGACGGGTCGCCGGTGTAGGTCAGCAGCAGCTTGGGCACTGTCGTGCGCGCCAGGTTCGACGGACCGTCGGCTTGCGAGCGCGACGACCATTGCGACAGGAAGGCGGTCAGCGAGGTGGTGCGCCCCATCGCATTGGCCGAGTAGTTCACCTGCCGCGCATCGCCCCAGACGCTGCCCGGCGCGCGGTCGTTGGCATCGATCGAGAGGTCCACGCAGCGCGGATCGGCATGCGTGCGGTAGACGATGAAGGCCTGGTCGCGCGGGGCGCCCGGGGTGCTGCGCAGTTGGCGCAGCCGCTCCAGTGCCCAGTTCTCGATGCGGTCGAGCCGCGCCTTCTGCGCTGCGCTGAAACGGGCGAGGAATTCGGCGCCGTAGGGCATCTCGCGGCGCGCGTCGTACATGTCCAGCTCGGGATCGACCGACAGCGGGTCGTGCTCGTCGGTGACCGACGGGTCGATCCAGTCGCGCATGAGCTTCGCGCGGCCCTGGTGCGCCGCGCACAGCGCGATGCCGTCGACCGGCGGCAGGTCGTCCGGGTGCAGGTGCGTCGGGTCGCCATCCGGGAAGTGGTGCGCCGTGAGCTGCTCGGCCTGCGCCTGGTAGAAGCTGGCCAGCGCGGCGCCGCCCGAGTTGCCGACCAGCACCACCTTCTCGTAGCCGGCGGCGCGCAGGAACTGCACGCCGGCGCCGAGGTCCTGGATCGCGCGTTCCATCAGCAGCACCGTGTCGTTGCCCATGTAGCGCGAGTTCAGGCCCATGCAGCAGATGCCGCGCGCGGCCAGCGGTGCGATCAGGTAGTGGCCCATGAAGTTGCTGGTCGGATGCATCACGATGGCCGCGACCCGCTTCGGCCCGGCCGGCGCCTGGTACGCACCGTAGATGCGCGGGCGCAGCATCTGCAGGCCCGACTGGCTCTCGAGCGAGGCGCCGGGCTTGACGTCGATGACGGCGAGTTGCAGCTCAGGCATGGGAGGCCCTTCCGGCAGCGGCGGCGCGCAGCCCGGCCTTGCGCAGCGTCCAGGCATCGAGGTCGGCGCGCGCATGCAGCGCATGCGCGTCCATCTCGGCCTGCGGCACGGTCGGCGTCGTCAGCTCGACGCGGATGCCGTTCGGATCGAAGAAGTAGATCGATTCGATGATGTGGTGGTCGGTCGGGCCCAGCACCTCGACCCCGGCCGCCTCGAGCCTGGCCCGGGCCGCCAGCAGGTCGGCCACCGAATCGACGCGCAGCGCGATGTGGTTGACCCAGGCCGGCGTGTTGGGAGACGGCAGCGCCGCGATGTCGTCGCCGAGGTCGAAGAAGGCGATGTACGCGCCGTCGCGCATCTGGAAGAAGATGTGGACGTAGGGGCAGTACTCGCCGGTGCTCGGCACGTGGTCGCTCTTGATCACGTGCACCAGCGGCAGGCCCAGCAGGTCTTCATAGAAGCGGCGGGTCTCTTCGCTGTCGCGGCAGCGCCAGGCGAAGTGGTGCAGGCCGCGCACGGGTACGGGCGGTGGTGGCGGATGGTCCATGGTCTGTCTCTTTGGTCAGTTGAGGACAGAGCAAAAACTGCTGCGCAGTTTCTTGGTCTGTCCCGCAAGGTCTCAGCAGGTCGAGGACAGAGCAAAAACTGCTGCGCAGTTTCTTGGTCTGTCCCGCAAGGTCTCAAAAGGCTCGGAGCGCATTGGGCCGCCGTTCTTCTTATGATTCAATCGAAATAAATTCATCGATTGATGAAGAATGACCATGAATCTGACTCTGCGCCAACTGCGCGCCTTCGCTGCGGTGGCCGAAACCGGCAGCTTCACCGCCGCCGCCGCGACCCTGCACCTGACCCAGTCGGCGCTCAGCGTGCTGGTGCGCGAGCTCGAGCGCGAGATGGGCGTGCAGCTGTTCGACCGGCACACGCGGCGCGTGCTGCTGTCGGAGGCCGGACGCGAGTTCCAGCCTTCGGTTCAGCGCCTGCTGGCAGACCTGGCGGGTGCGGTGGCCGGCGTCACCGACCTGCGCGACAAGAAGAAGGGCGTGTTGCGGCTGGCGGCGCCGCAGCTCATGGCCTGCACGCTGATGCCGCGCGTCATCGCCGCCTATCGCGAGGCGCATCCCGACATCGACGTGCGGCTGGCCGACACGCTGCCCGAGCACCTGCTCGACAGCCTGCTGTCGGGCGAAGTCGAGCTGGCGGTGGGCCAGGACGTGGCGGTGGATGCCGCGCTGGTCGAGCGCCGCACGCTGTTCCGCGACCGCCACTGGCTGATCTGCCCGCCCGGCCATCCGCTCGCGCGCCGGCGCAAGGTGCGCTGGAGCGAGCTCGGCCCCTACACCTTCATCGCGCCGACGCGCGACTTCCGCCAGCGGGTGCTGCCCGAGCTGGCCGCCGATGCGCGCGAGCTCATGCTGCGCGCGACCACGCAGGAGGTCTCGTACATGACGACCGCGCTCGGCATGGTCGCCTCGGGGCTCGGGCTGACCGTGTGCCCGACCTATTCGGCTTCGCTGGTGCGGGCCCATGGGCTGCAGATGGTGCGGCTCGACCAGCCCGACTTCCATCGCGAGGTCTGCGTCTACGGGGCGGCCAAGCGCTCGCTGTCGCCGGCGGCGGCGAGCTTCGTCGAGCGGCTCCAGCAATTCGTGCGGGAGCCGGGCCTCGCGGGCTGAAACCTACAATGGCGCTGCCCGTCGCGGCGCCCCTTCTTCGTTTTTTGATCGCCACCCATGAACGTCCTTCGATTCACCGACCTCTGTGCGCAAGGCAAAGTCGCCGGCCAGCGCGTCTTCATCCGAGCCGACCTCAACGTGCCGCAGGACGACAGCGGCCGCATCACCGAGGACACCCGGATCCGCGCCTCGGTGCCCTGCATCCGCGCGGCGCTCGACGCCGGCGCCGCGGTGATGGTGACCTCGCACCTGGGCCGGCCGACCGAAGGCCAGTTCAAGCCCGAGGATTCGCTGGCGCCGGTCGCCGCGCGACTGGGCGAGCTGCTCGGCCGCGAGGTCCCCCTGGTGTCGAACTGGGTCGACGGCGTGCAGGTCGCGCCGGGCCAGATCGTGCTGCTCGAGAACTGCCGTCTCAACAAGGGCGAGAAGAAGAACGACGAGGCGCTGGCGCGCAAGCTCGCCGCGCTGACCGACATCTACGTCAACGACGCCTTCGGCACCGCGCACCGCGCCGAGGCCACCACCTACGGCATCGCCCAGTTCGCCAAGGTCGCTTGCGCAGGCCCGCTGCTGGCGGCCGAGATCGACGCCATCACCAAGGCGCTGGCCCAGCCGCAGCGCCCGCTGGTGGCGATCGTCGCCGGCTCCAAGGTCAGCACCAAGCTGACCATCCTCAAGAGCCTGGCCGAGAAGGTCGACCAGCTGATCGTCGGCGGCGGCATTGCCAACACCTTCATGCTGGCGGCCGGCCTTTCGATCGGCAAGTCGCTGGCCGAGCCCGACCTGCTCGATGAAGCCAAGGCGGTGATCGAGGCCATGCGCGCGCGCGGCGCGGCGGTGCCGATCCCGGTCGACGTGGTCACGGCCAAGACCTTCGCGGCCGATGCGGCGGCGACCGTCAAGGATGCCAGCGATGTCGACGACGACGACCTGATCCTGGACATCGGCCCGAAGACCGCCGAACTGCTGGCCGCGCAGCTGCGCGAAGCCGGCACGATCGTCTGGAACGGCCCGGTGGGCGTATTCGAATTCGATGCCTTCGCCAACGGCACCCGGACCATCGCCCACGCCATTGCCGACAGCAAGGCCTTCTCGATCGCCGGCGGCGGCGACACGCTGGCCGCGATCGCCAAGTACGGCATCGAGAACAAGGTCGGCTACATCTCCACCGGCGGCGGGGCCTTCCTCGAGATCCTCGAGGGCAAGACGCTGCCGGCCTTCGAAATCCTGAGCAGGCGAGCTGCGGGAGCTTGAACCCCTATCGGCGGCGCCGCAAAGTGTATACAGTATCGAATACATTCAGGAGACAACGATGAGCACGCCCCGCCTGCCCCGCCACGCCACCAAGATCGTCGCCACCCTCGGCCCGGCCTCGAACACGCTCGAGCTGCTCGAGCAGATGATCCACTACAAGGTCAGCGTGGTGCGGCTCAATTTCAGCCACGGCACTGCGCAAGACCACATCAACCGGGCCGCGATGGTGCGCGAGGCGGCGCGCCGCAGCGGCCGCGAGGTGGCGATCATGGCCGACCTGCAGGGTCCGAAGATCCGGGTCGGCAAGTTCGCCGAGGGCAAGATCTGGCTCGAGCCCGGCGCCAGGTTCGTGCTCGATGCCTCGCGCACCGAGCCCGGCGATATCGACACCGTGGGCCTCGACTACAAGGACCTGCCGCGCGACGTCAAGCCCGGCGACAGCCTGCTGCTGAACGACGGCCTGATCGTGCTGACGGTCGACGCCGTCAAGGGCGATGCGGTCCACACCACGGTGCGCCTGGGCGGCGAACTCTCCAACAACAAGGGCATCAACAAGCAGGGCGGCGGCCTGACCGCGCCGGCGCTGACCGCCAAGGACATGGAGGACATCAAGACCGCGATGAGCTTCCAGGCCGACTACGTGGCGGTGAGCTTCCCGAAGAATGCCACCGACATGGAAATGGCGCGCCAGCTGTGCAACGTGGCGGCAGCCGAATTCGGCCACAAGCCCGGGATGATCGCCAAGATCGAGCGCGCCGAGGCGATTCCCAAGCTCGAGGAGATCCTGCGGGCCAGCGACGGCATCATGGTGGCGCGTGGCGACTTGGCGGTCGAGGTCGGCAACGCCGCGGTGCCGGCCTTGCAGAAGAAGATGATCCGGATGGCGCGCGAGATGGACAAGGTGGTCATCACCGCGACCCAGATGATGGAGTCGATGATCACCAACCCGGTGCCGACGCGCGCCGAGGTCAGCGACGTCGCCAACGCGGTGCTCGACGGCACCGACGCCGTCATGCTCTCGGCCGAAACGGCCTCGGGCCGCTACCCGCTCGAGACCGTGCAGGAGATGAGCAAGATCTGCGAGGCCGCCGAGGCCGCGGAGGACCTGCAGCTCGACGCCGATTTCAGCGGCAAGAACTACGCCCGGATCGACCAGTCGATCGCGATGGGGGCGCTGTTCACCGCGCACCACCTGGGCGCCAAGGCGATCGTCGCGTTGACCGAGTCGGGCTCCACTCCGCTGTGGATGAGCCGCCACCGGGCCCACATTCCGATGTACGCGCTGACCTCCCGCCTGTCGACTCAGCGGAAGATGGCGCTGTACCGCAACGTGCGGCCGCTGCTGATGGATTCCGAAAGCGACCGCGACACCGCGCTCGAGCAGGCCGAGGCCCACCTCAAGAAGCGTGGCATCGTCCAGACCGGAGACGTCTACGCGATCACCTGCGGCGAGCCGATGGGCGCGCCCGGCGGCACCAACATGTTGAAGATCTGCCGGGTGAGTTAGCTCGCCGCCCCGCGGTTGCAGGGGCCATCGGAGCCGTCCTACAGGGGGCCTCGGTAGAATCGCGGGAGTTATTTCGTTTCCATCCCTAGATTCCCGCGAGGTATTCCCATGGCACTCGTCTCGATGCGCGAACTGCTCGACCATGCCGCCGCCAATGGCTACGGCATCCCGGCATTCAACGTCAACAATCTCGAACAGGTCCAGGCCGTGATGGAGGCCGCCAAGGAAGTCGGCGCGCCTGTGATCCTGCAGGCCAGCGCCGGCGCCCGCAAGTACGCGGGCGAGGCCTTCATCAAGCACCTGATCCAGGCCGCCATCGAAGCCTATCCCACGGTGCCGCTGGTGATGCACCAGGACCACGGCCAGAGCCCCGATGTGTGCCGTGGCGCCATCGACCTGGGCTTCAGCTCGGTCATGATGGACGGCTCGCTCGAAGCCGACGGCAAGACCATCGCCAGCTACGACTACAACGTCGACGTCACCCGCAAGGTGGCCGACATGGCGCACAAGGTCGGCGTCACGGTCGAGGGCGAACTCGGCTGCCTGGGCTCGCTGGAGACCATGAAGGGCGACAAGGAAGACGGCCACGGCACCGAAGCCACCATGACCCGCGAGCAGCTGCTGACCGACCCCGAGCAGGCCGCCGACTTCGTCAAGCGCACCCAGATCGACGCCCTGGCGATCGCCATCGGCACCAGCCACGGCGCCTACAAGTTCACCCGCAAGCCCACCGGCGACATCCTGGCGATCGACCGCATCAAGGAAATCCACCACCGCATTCCCAACACCCACCTGGTGATGCACGGCTCCTCGAGCGTGCCGCAGGAACTGCTGGCCATCATTCGCCAATACGGCGGCAACATGAAGGAAACCTACGGCGTGCCGGTCGAGGAGATCCAGGAAGCCATCAAGCACGGCGTGCGCAAGATCAACATCGACACCGACATCCGGCTCGCGATGACCGGCGCGGTGCGCAAGTTCCTGGCCGAGAACCCCGAGAAGTTCGATGCCCGCGAATGGCTCAAGCCGGCGCGCGAGGCGGCCCGGCTGATCTGCAAGCAGCGCTACCTCGAGTTCGGCTGCGAAGGCCAGGGCCCGAAGATCAAGGGCGACAGCCTGCAGGTGGTCGCTGCCAAGTACGCCAAGGGCGCGCTCGCGCAAGAAGTCATTTAGGCTCACCCCCAGGTCGCGCGCACTTCGTGTCGCGCTCCCACCCCCTCTCCGGGGGCAACCCCAGCGGCCCGGCCAAGCCGGTTCCGCGGGGTTTCCCGAACGGGCCTCGCTGCGCTGGCCGGTTTGTTTCGCGCGGCACGCGCCGCGCGCACAATCTCCGAAGTTCCACGCACCGCCCACCTTCCATTCGCCATGACCACCGTCCATACCTCTTCCATCAAGAGCCTTCCGCTGCTGGCGCGCGGCAAGGTGCGCGACAACTATGCGGTCGGCAACGACCGGATCCTGATGGTCGCGAGCGATCGCCTCTCGGCCTTCGACGTGATCATGGGCGAGCCGATTCCCGGCAAGGGCGTGATCTTGACGCAGATGGCGCTCTGGTGGTTCGACCGGCTCGGCCGCCTGTGTCCCAACCACCTCACCGGCGACGCCCCCGAGAGCGTGGTGACGCCGGACGAGGTGCCGCAGGTCGAGGGCCGTTCGATGCTGGTCAAGCGCCTGACGCCGATCCCGGTCGAAGCCGTGGTGCGCGGCTACCTGGCCGGCAGCGGCTGGAAGGAATACCAGGAGAACCAAGCGGTCTGCGGCGTGCCGCTGCCCGAGGGCCTGACCAACGCCAGCAAGCTGCCGCGACCGATCTTCACGCCCGCGGCCAAGGCCGCGGCGGGCGCGCACGACGAGAACATCAGCTACGACAAGGTGGTCGAGGTGGTCGGCCCGAAACTCGCGCAGCAGATCCGCGAGACCAGCATCGCCATCTACGAGACCGCGGCCGAGATCGCGCTGGGCAAGGGAATGATCATCGCCGACACCAAGTTCGAGTTCGGCCTCGACGAAGCCGGCACGCTGGTGCTGATGGACGAGGTGCTGACGCCCGACAGCTCTCGCTACTGGCCGGTCGAAGGCTACGAGGCCGCGCTGGCCGCCGGCGCCAACCCGCCGAGCTACGACAAGCAGTTCGTGCGCGACTGGCTCGAGGCCACGAAGATCAACGGCAAGCCCTGGGACAAGACACCGCCGGCGCCGCGGCTGCCGGCCGGGGTGATCGAGAAGACCGCGGCCAAGTACCGCGAGGCGCTGCAGCGCCTGACCGGCTGAGCGGGGTCGGCGCGGCCGCGGAATGTAAATAGATCACAAAATCCGCGGCAATAGTCACCGCACGACAGGGTCGCAGTCTTCCACACTCTTTTCATCCCCCCAGATGAGGAGAGCACCATGGAATCCGCAGTCGACTTTCAGATTTCCTATGTCGAGCGCTTCGGCCGCGACGTCACTGCAGCCCCGCCCGACGCTCTGCAGCCCGGGATGCTGGCCCGGGTGCTCGATGAGATCGATCATGGCCTGCTGCTGCTGGACCTGACCGGCCGCATCCTGCACGCCAACTTCCCGGCCCGGCGCGAGCTGAGCTCGGCGCGCGCGCTGCGCAACGGCGACGGCATGCTGTGCGCCGGCAGTCCGGCCTCCCAGGCGAAGATTCGCCAGGCCTTGAAGGACGCCGAGCGCGACTGCCGCAGCATCGTGGAACTCGAAGACGGCAGCGATGCGCTGTCGGTGGCCTTCATCCCGCTGGCCGCGGTGCACGGCAGCGAAACGGTCGACACGGTGCTGGTGATCTGCAGCCGCCGGCCCGGCTGCGAGATGCTGACCATGCAGATGTTCGCTCGCGCCCGGCACCTGACGCGGGCCGAGCAGAACGTGCTGGCCCGGCTCTGCGCCGGCCATGGCGCCGAGGAGATCGCCTGTCTCGAGGGCATCCGGATGTCGACCGTGCGCACCCACATCAAGAACGTGCGGCAGAAGACCGGCAGCAACAGCATCCGCGAGGTGGTGCACCGCGTCTCGCGCATGCCGCAGATCGTGTCGGCCCTGAGGCTGGTCGACTGACCGGGGGCCAACGGACAGACCGCCGCCGGGCCGCCCCAAGGCGGTCTGCCCGTATATTCCACGGATGCCTGCCGCATCCGGTGTCCATTCCCCCGCACTCCAGCCCGCACTTCTGCAACTTGCGCAGCGCGGCGTGCAGCGCCGCTACCGCACGCGGGCGCTGCTGATCGAGGAGGGCGAACAGGGCGGCTCGGTCTACATCGTGCTGTCCGGGCGGCTGCGGGCCTTCCTGTCCGACGCCCGCGGGCGTGAAATCACCTTGGGCCTGCACGGGCCCGGCGAGTACGTCGGCGAGATGTCGCTCGACGGCGGCCCGCGCTCGGCCAGCGTGGAGGCGGTCGAGCCCACCGTCTGCGCCGTGGTGACCCGCGAGACCCTGCTGCAGCACATCGCCGAGCATCCGGACTTCGCCCTGGCGCTGATCGTGCGGCTGATTCGCCGCGCCAGGCTGGCGACCGAAAGCGCCCGCAGCATGGCCCTGCTCGACGTCTACTCGCGCCTGAAGCGCCTGCTCGAGGAGCGCTCGGCGCCGAATACCGATGGCACGCGGCGAATCGCCGAGCGGCTGACGCACCAGGCCATCGCGAGCGAGATCGGCTGCTCGCGGGAAATGGTCAGCCGGCTGCTGAAGGACCTGGAGCACGGCGGCTACGTGTCGGTCGCGCAGCGCCAGCTGGCGCTGCTGCGGGAACTGCCTGCGCGCTGGTAGGCGGTAGGCGGAGCCGGTCAGCGCGAGGTGCTCAGCGTCGCCACGGTGCGGCCCCCCGCATCCAGCAAGGCCAGCCGCGTCGGGCTCTGCAGCCGGTAGCTGGTGGTGGCCTGCAGGGCGGCGAAGAACTGCTGCTCCTTGGTGCCGAGCGCCGGATCGGTGCAGGCCATCCGCGTCGACGCCAGCTGGCTCAGCTTGAGCGTGCTGCCGCTGCGCTCGAAGGTGCCCGACAGCCGGTTGCAGCCGCCCGAGCCGCTGACGCGCCCGTTGCTGCGGTCGAACTGGACCTGCGGATCGCGTTGCGGGTCGCCGCCGCTGGCCACCGGCTCGCCGCCGAGCTGGTCGAGGCGCCAGACCGGACCCTCGATCGGCTCGTCGAGGCTGATGGCGCTGACGCAGCCGGCGGTCAGCGCGGCGGCCAGCAGGGCGGCCGTGACAAGGGGAATGGCGGCAGGGCGGGAGCGCATGGCCTGTCTGTCCTTCTGCAACAAATTGATATTCGCTGCATCGTATTCGACCGGGCCCGCGCACTCAATCGCGGGGCGCCTCCCAGTCAGTCGAGGACAGAGCAAAAACTGCTGCGCAGTTTCTTGATCTGTCCCGCGAGGTCTCAGCTGAGCACCACGCTGCTGAGGCGCCGGCGGTAGCTGGCCACGGTCGGGTCATCGGGCGGAATCTGGCCGTCGGCGACCTTGACCTTCGGCGGCTCGATGATGTCGAGAATGGCGATGTAGGTCTTGCGCGCCAGGTCCTCGTTCCAGCTCTTGTCGCGCATCAGGATGTCGAGCAGCTCGTCCATCGCGTCGGTCCAGCGCTTGGCGCTCATGAGCAGGCGGGCGCGGCCGAAGCGGGCTTCGAAGTCGCGCTTGTTGGCGGCGATGCGGCTGTCCAGGTCGGCCAGCGCGGGCGCCGCCCCCGTGGCCGGGGCCGCGAAGTCGATCGCGTCCATCCAGCGCTGCA
Source organism: Variovorax sp. P4_B11 (assembly GCF_056402355.1). Lineage (NCBI taxonomy): Bacteria > Pseudomonadati > Pseudomonadota > Betaproteobacteria > Burkholderiales > Comamonadaceae > Variovorax > Variovorax sp. P4_B11. The sequence continues at coordinate 65,822 of NZ_JBFUHO010000016.1, read as the reverse complement.
GCGAATCGAAGCGGCGCACCAGCGAGGTCTTGGCGATCACCGGGGCGAACGCGACCTTGGCGTCGTCGGTGCGGCCCTCCTGCAGCAGCAGCTTGACATAGTCGAAGCGGGCGTCGTCGTTGGCCGGGTCGGTGGCGACCGCATGCTGCAGCTTCTCGAGCGCGCCCTCGGTGTCGCCCTCGGCCAGCGCCTGCTGGGCCGAGACTTCTTCGTCGAGCGGGGGTGCATCCTCGTCGCCTGGCGGCACGTGCTTGTCGAGGAAGGTGCGGATCTGGTCGGCCGGGATCGCGCCGACGAAGCCGTCGACCGGCTGCCCGCCCTTGAACATCACGCAGAAGGGGATGCTGCGCACGCCGAACATCTGGCTCAGCTGCTCGGAGATCTGCGGCACCTTGTCGGCGTCGAGCTTGGCCAGCGTGAAGCGGCCGGCGTACTCGACTTCGAGTTTTTCGAGCACCGGCCCGAGCTGCTTGCAGGGCCCGCACCATTCGGCCCAGATGTCGAGCAGGACCGGCGTGGTCATCGAGCCGTCGATCAGCTCGGACTGGAAATTTTCGAGGGTGATGTCGATCATCGCGGGAAGGTGGGGGTGAAACGTAAAATTGGAACCATGAAGCAAGCAATTCAGGTCGGTGTGGTGATGGGCTCGAACTCCGACTGGGAGACGATGCGCAACGCGGTCGAGATTCTCCAGCAATTCGGCATCGCCCACGAAGCCCGCGTGGTCTCGGCCCACCGGATGCCCGACGAATTGTTCGCCTACGCCGAAAGCGCCGCGCCGCGCGGGCTGGCCGCGATCATCGCCGGCGCCGGCGGGGCCGCGCACCTGCCGGGCATGCTGGCGGCCAAGACGACCGTGCCGGTGCTCGGCGTGCCGGTCGCGAGCCGGCACCTGCAGGGCGTCGACTCGCTCTACAGCATCGTGCAGATGCCCAAGGGCGTGCCGGTGGCGACTTTCGCGATCGGCAACGCCGGCGCGGCCAATGCGGCGCTGTTCGCGGTGGCGATGCTGGCGGTCGGCGACCCGGCGCTGCGGGCGCAACTCGACGCCTTCCGGCTCCGGCAGACCCAGGCCGCGGAGGCCATGACGCTGCCGCCGGGCGATGCCGAGCCGGTGTCGCCGTTCTCGCCGCAGGGCGGGGGTGCGCTGTGAGCCGCCGGGCCGTTCCCAAGGCGAACGCCGTAGCGCACAAGCGCGGAGGTGTCCGAATGAGCCGCCGGGCCGTTCCCAAGGCGAACACCGTAGCGCACAAGCGCGGAGGTGTCCGAATGAGCCGCCGGGCCGTTCCCAAGGCGAACGCCGCAGCGCACAGCGCGGAGGTGTCCGAATGAGCGTCGTGCTGCCGGGCGCCACGCTGGGGGTGCTCGGGGGCGGCCAACTGGGCCGCATGTTCGTGCACGCGGCCCAGACCATGGGCTATTTCACCGCGGTGCTCGACCCCGACGCCGACAGTCCGGCCGGGCGCGTGAGCCATCACCACATCCACACCGACTACACCGACGTCGACGGCCTGGCGCGACTGGCCGGACTGGCCGATGCCGTGACCACCGAATTCGAGAACGTGCCGGCGCCCTCGCTCGAGCACCTGGCCGTGGCGCGGCCGGTGGCGCCGGGCCCGGACGCGGTGGCGATCGCCCAGGACCGGAGCCGCGAGAAGGCCCACTTCGTGCGGTGCGGCGTCGAATGCGCCCCCTACGCCGTGATCGAGACCGCCGACCACCTGGCGGCCGTGCCGGCCGACCTGCTGCCCGGCATCCTCAAGACCGCGCGGCTGGGCTACGACGGCAAGGGCCAGCGCCGGGTGGCGACCCGGGCCGAACTTGAAAGCGCGTGGAACGATGCCGGCGGCGTGCCCTGCGTGCTCGAGAAGCTGCTGCCGCTGGATTTCGAATGCTCGGTGATCGTCGCCCGCGGCGAGGACGGGCAGATGGTCAACTTCCCAGTGCAGCGCAACCTGCACCGGGACGGCATTCTCGCCGTCACCGAGGTCCATCCGAACAACATGCCCGAGTCGACCGCGCGCCGCGCCGTCGCCGCGGCCCGCTCGATCGCCGAGGGCCTGGCCTACGTCGGCGTGCTGTGCGTCGAGTTCTTCGTCCTCGGCGACGGGCGACTGGTGGTCAACGAGATGGCGCCGCGCCCCCACAACAGCGGCCACTGGACGCTGAACGCCAGCGACGTGTCGCAGTTCGAGCTCCAGGTGCGCACGCTGGCGGGCCTGCCGCTCAATCCGCCGCGCCAGCACAGCGTGGCGATCATGCTGAACCTGCTGGGCGACCTGTGGTTCGTCGACGGCGATGCGCCGCAGGAGCCGCGCTGGGCCGATGTGCTGGCCCTGCCCGGCACCCACCTGCACCTCTACGGCAAGACCGAGGCGCGCCGCGGCCGCAAGATGGGGCACCTCAACATCACCGGCGACGCGATCGACACGGTTCGCAGCACGGCCGACTTCGCGGCCGCGCTGCTGGGCCTGCCGATCCCGCTGTCGGAATGAACCGGGCCCGCGGGATGATTCGCGACGGCAATGCGCCCGATGCCATCGCCGAGGCGGCGCAGGTGCTGCGCGCCGGAGGGCTGGTCGCGTTCCCGACCGAGACCGTCTATGGGCTGGGGGCCGACGCCGGCAGCGACGCCGCCGTCGCCGGCATCTTCGCCGCCAAGGGCCGGCCCAGCGACCATCCGCTGATCGTCCACGTGCCGGCGGGCGCGAAGGGCGCCGAGGCGCTGGCGCATTTCGCGCGGCCGTTGCCGCCCTTCGCCGAGAAGCTGGTGCGCGCCTTCTGGCCCGGCCCGCTGACCTTGATCGTCGAGCGCCAGCCCGGCGTCGGTGCCGCGGCGGCGGGCGGCCAGGACACCATCGGCCTGCGCTGCCCGGCCCATCCGGTGGCGCAGGCGCTGCTGGCCGCCTGTGCCGACCTGGGCGTGCTGGGCGTTGCCGGGCCGAGCGCCAACCGTTTCGGCCGCGTGAGCCCGACCACCGCGCTGCACGTGCAGCAGGAGTTCGGCGACGCGCTGCTGGTGATCGACGGCGGGCCGTGCGCGGTCGGCATCGAATCGACCATCGTCGACTGCAGCCGCGGGGCGCCGGTGCTGCTGCGGCCCGGCGCGATCACGCGGGCGCAGGTCGAGGCAGCCGGCGGCGAGCCGCTGCGCGACAAGGTCACGCTCGGCGCGCCCGACCCGCGGGCCTCCGGCACGCTCGAGGCGCACTACGCGCCGAGCGCCAAGCTGCGCCTGATGGACGCCAAGGCCCTGCAGACCGGCCTCGATGTGCTCGGCGCCAATGCCGCCAGCATCGCGGTCTGGTCGCGCACCGTGCTGCGCAGCCGCTCGCAGCGAATCCTGCAGCGGCGCATGCCGGACGATGCGGCGGCGGCGGCGCAGCAGCTCTTCGCGGTGCTGCGGGCCTTCGACGCCGAGGGCGTCAAGCTGATCTGGGTCGAGACGCCGCCGCCCGGCCCCGAATGGGAAGGCGTGCGCGACCGCCTCACCCGCGCCGCCGCTTCCTGAGACTTTGCGGGACAGACCAAGAAACTGCGCAGCAGTTCTTGCTCTGTCCTCAACTGATCAGAGAACTCAGCCTCCCGCAGCCAGCACGCCGGCGAAGAAGCCGCGCGCTGCCGCCAGGCAGAAGGGCGGCACCAGCGTGCCATGGTAGGCCCGGACCACGGCCTGCTGCTGCTCGGCCGGGGTGCTGCCGCCGCTGGCCGCGGTGCTGGCCTTGGCCTGGGCAAAGCCGGCGCGCGCCGCCGAGTAGGCGTCCAGGGTGTTGGCTTCCTCGAGGTCGACCACCGTCAGCGCCGACGCCGGCATGCCGCGGGCGCGGAAGTAGCCGGCGGTGGCGCGGGTGCTCAGGAAGTTGATGGTCGGATCGTTGGCGCCGCCGCACATCAGCACCGGCCGCAACGGCAGCCAGTTGCGCAGGTCGTTCGCCACCGCGGCCTTGCGGAAGCCGAGCAGCGGCTGGCAGCCCAGCGGGGAACTGGTGTTCAGCGAGGCCGAGGTCGCCGGCAGCGCGTTGCCGGGGCAGGGATTGGCCTGGATGTCATTGGCGGCTTGCGTCAGGTAGCTTTGCCGGACCAGGTTGTTGGGGGCGTAGAAGACCGCCAGCGACGGATCGACCGGGCCCGGCACCGCATTCGGCGGATAGAGCGCCAGCGGCGGCAGCTTGCCCGTCGCGTAGAGCGTGTTGATCGGCGTCAGGCTCGGCAGCAGGGTGTCGATGCCGGTGGCGTACTGCGCTTCGTAGATGTCGCCGGTGGCGCTGTAGACGTTGCCGAACTGCCTCTGCCAGCTGGTCGATTGCAGCGGCGTGAACAGGGTGGAGCCGAGCGCCGGCCAGCCGCTGAAGCTGTAGTCGGTCAGCAGGCTGATGGCGGCGGGCGCCGACAGCGGCGCCGATGCCGTGACCGACTTGCCGGTGGCCTGCAGCTCGCGGTGCGCTGCCATCGCCACGTAGCCGCCTTGCGAATAGCCCGTGACGAACAGCGAGCCGGCGTCGTCGGCATTGATCAGGGAGAAGGTCCTGCGGGCGGCGATCAGGGCGTCGACCATGTCCTTTCCTTGCTGGTCGCCGTTGAGGTAGGGATGGTAGGTCAGCGTCGACTTGTCGTAGCCGACGTAGTTCGGCGCCACCACGATGAAGCCCTGGGCCGCGAACAGCGCGGCCACCGTCAGGCCCTCGCTCGCCGCAGGCTGGGCGGCATCGGTCCAGCGGGCGATGTTGTAGTCGCGCGCCGGCGTGGTGCCGTGGGCGTACAGCACCACCGGGCGGGGGCCGTTGCAGGCGGCATCGGTGCCCGAGGGCACCATGATCGCGGCGGTCGCGTTGGTGGCCTCGCCCTGGCCGCCGATCGTGCGGTACTCGAGGTAGCGCAGATCGACGCCGCATCGGGGACTGCCGGCGACGACCAGCAGCGCCTTGCCTTGCGAGTTCGACTGCAGCAGGGTGGAGAACTCGGCGGATGAGATCCGCTGCACCCGCTCGGGCGGCATCGTCACGACCGAGCCGCGTCCGGTGTCGACGGTGGCCGGCGCGTTGAATACGAAGCCATCGCTTCCGCCCCCGCAGCCGGCAAGGACCATGGCAATGCCCGTCAGGGCGAGGGCGGGGAGTCTGTTCATGGAAGGCGTCTCCTGGGGTGAATTCGGAGGGGCGACTGATTTTGGGCAGTGCCAGCCTGCTGCGCAATCGGTATCCGCCTACAGGGGGCTCCGTGGCCCGCCGCTCAATTCTCCTGGGCCGCCCAGTCGACCAGGGCATCGAAGGCCGGGCGCGCCGCAACCGCGTTGGCGTGGTCGGCGATCGCGATGACCACCCAGCGCCGCCCGCTGGCGCCGTGCACATAGCCCGCCACGCCGGCGGCATCGCGCAGGCTGCCGGTCTTCAGGTGCGCGGCGCCGCCGGAGCGCAGCGCGCGCTGGCGCAGCGTACCGTCGACGCCCGAGGCCGGCAGCGAGGACACCAGCTCCGGCATCACGGGCGAGCGCCAGGCCAGCTGCAGCATCTTCGCCAGGGCTGCGGCGCTGATGCGCTCGTCGCGCGACAGGCCCGAACCGTTGTCGATCACCGGCTGGCCCTCGCCGGTGCCGACCCGGTCGTTCCACCACTGGCGCAGTGTGGCGCGCGAGGCGTCGAGCGTGCCGCGCTTCTTCTGCTGCAGTCCGAGCGTCAGGAAGAGCTGCTGCGCCATCACGTTGTTGCTGTACTTGTTGATGTCGCGGATCACGTCGGCCAGCGGCGGCGACGTCGCCTCGAAGGCCGGCCGCAACTCGGCCGGGACCCGGCCGTCGCGCACCTGGCCCCTGAGCCGGCCGCCCATTTCGGCCCAGAGGCCGCCGATCGCGCGGGCGGCGTAGCCGCGCGGGTCCGCGTAGGCCACCGCCCAGGTCTTTTCGCCGCAGGATGCCGGGTAGCTGCCCGCGAATGCGAGCCGTGTCGGATCGGCGAAGTCGCCGGCCAGGCTGCTGCGCCAGTCGCCGCACTCGCCGGCCGCGAGCGGCACCGTGGCCTGCATGGCAACGCCGGCCAGCGGCGGTTCGTAGCGCACCTGGGCGGTCTGCGCGCCGCGCTGGGGCACGAAGTTCATCACCACCGACTTGAAATTGACCAGCAGCGCGTCGGGCGCCGCGTTGTAGGGGCGCTGGCCTTCGCCATCGAAGGCGTTCGGATCGGCCTCGGCCACTTCGAAGGCGCTGCGGTCCAGCACGATGTCGCCGTCGATGCCCTGGACGCCCAGCCCCTGCACCCGGCGCAGCAACAGCCACAGCCGCTCGAGCACCAGCTTGGGATCGCCCTGGCCCTTGATGTACAGGTCGCCCTCGAGCACGCCGTTGCGCACCGGACCGTCCACGTACACGGGCGTGTTCCAGGTGAAGCCCGGGCCCAGCAGGTCGAGCGCCGCGTAGGTGGTGACAAGCTTCATGATCGAGGCCGGATTGACCGGCGCCTGCGACCGCCAGGCGAGCCGCGGCGGCCGCACGCCTTCGGCATCGACCACCAGCATCGTCACGGCGTCGCGTGGCACCTTGGCGCGGGCCAGCGCGGCGTCGACTTCGGTCGGCAGGCCCTGGGCCCGCACCGGCAACGCGGCGGCCAGTGCGATGACCCACGCGAAACTGCGGATTCGGTGGCAAAGGCGGCGCGCGGCGGGCAGGACGACGGTCATGCACGAATTATCCCGGGCCGGCTCCGGCTGCCGGCGCGAACGCAGCGCGCCGGCCGGTCACCCTGGATAATCGCCTGATGCCCGTCGCTCCCCGTTTCTCAGCCCGCACCATCGGCATCGGCGCGGCCGTCGTCACCGTCGGGGTCTGGACCGCGTTCATCGTGATCGCGCGGGCCTCCGCGGGGCGCTCGCTGACGCCTTTCGACATCGCCTTCGCCCGCATCTGCGGCGCCAGCCTGGTGCTGCTGCCCTGGGGCGGGTGGCTGGTGATGCGCGCGCGGGCCGCCGGGTCGACCCAGGATTCGTTCTTCGGGCTCTCGCCGTTGCCGCTGCGCCTGACCGCGCTGGCGGGCGTCTTCGGCGGCCTCGCCTACGCCCTCCTGGCCTATACCGGCTTCTTCTTCGCGCCGGCCAGCCATGCCTCGGTGCTGATGCCGGGCAGCCTGCCGCTGTGGACCACGCTGCTCGCGGCCCTGGTGCTGCGCGACCGCATCACGCCGCTGCGTGCGCTCGGACTGGCGCTGATCGTCCTCGGCGACCTGTTCGTCGGCGGTGCCAGCCTGCTGCACGCGCTGGAAGGCGGCGGGGTCTGGAAGGGCGACCTGCTCTTCATGAGCGCAGCCTTCTGCTGGGCCTGCTACAGCATCGTGGTGCGGCGGCACGGGCTCGAGGCCGTGCGTGCCACCATCGCCATCACCGTGTTCGCCTTCGTCGCCTTCGTGCCCGCCTATGGGTTGCTGGCCGCGGCCGGCCTGGTCGCGAGCCGCCTGGGCAGCGCGCCCGTCGGCGAGATCCTGTTCCAGATGGTGTTCCAGGGTGTTGGCTCGGTGGTGATCTCGGGCATTGCCTTCACGCGGATGATCCAGTACTTCGGCCCCGTGCGGTCCACGATGATCACGGCGCTGGTGCCGGGGCTGTCGGCGCTCGGCGCGGTGATTTTTCTCGGCGAACCGCTGTACTGGAACCTGATCGCGGGGCTGTCGCTGGTCACGGCAGGCATCCTGTTCGGCGTCCAGCGCAGCCGGGCTCCCGGCCGCCGCTCGACGCCTGCCGTGGCGGTAGCGGGGGCGGCGGGAGGGTGCATCGATGGCTAGACTGCTGGCCTTCGACACCAGCACCGAGGCGCTTTCGATCGCGGTGCGCCACGGCGACCTGCTGCTCGAGCACAGCGGTGCCGGCGGCGCGCAGTCCTCGGCGAGCCTGATCCCGCTGATCCAGCGCTTGCTCGCGGCGGCCGGCCTGTCGCTGTCCGAACTCGATGCCATCGCTTTCGGCCGCGGGCCCGGCTCCTTCACCGGACTGCGCACCGCCTGCTCGGTGGCGCAGGGCCTGGGCTTCGGCGCCGGCGTGCCCCTGCTGCCGATCGACACCCTGCACGCCGTGGCCGAGGAAGCCCATGATCGTTTCGGCGTCACCCGCGTGGTGGCGGTGCTCGATGCGCGCATGGACCAGGTCTACGCGGCCGGCTACGACTTCGGCGTCGCGATCAGCGCCAGCGAAGCCGAACTGCTGGCGCCCGAGGGCGTCGTGGTGCCGGACGGCTGGGCGCTGGCCGGCAATGCCTTCGCCGCCTACGGCGAACGGCTGCCACGGGCGGCGGCGCGCCACGAGGTGCTGCCCACCGCCAGCGCGATGCTGCGCTTGGCGCCGGCATTGCTGGCCGCCGGCCGCACGGTCGCGCCGGCCGAGGCCTGGCCGCTCTACGTCCGCGACAAGGTGGCGCAGACCACCGAGGAGCGCGCGGCCCTGAAGGGGCTGACATGAGCGCCGTGTGGGGGCCGACATGAGCGCCGTGATGCGGCAGCCGCGCGAGGCGCGCCTCGAGCCGATCACGGTCGAGCGGATTCCCGCTGTCTGTGCCATCGAGCGGAGTGCCTTCACCCATCCCTGGACGCCGGCCAACTTCACCGACTCGCTGGCCGCCGGCTACCACTGCCAGTGCCTGGTGGCCCCGACGCCGGACGGCGATGCCGCCGCGGAAGCGCCGCGTGGCGCGCGGGCCCTCTGGAACCGGGTGACTTCACGCGACACCGGCGAGACGCTGATCGGCTACTTCGTCGCCATGAAGGGCGTCGACGAGGTGCATCTGCTCAATATCACGGTGGCGCCGGCCTTCCAGGGCCAGGGCTGGGCGCCGCTGATGCTGGAGGCGCTGGCCGGCTGGTCGCGCGGCCTGAACGCGCAATGGCTCTGGCTCGAAGTGCGGGCCAGCAACCTGCGCGCCCTCGCGGTCTACGAACGCAACGGCTTCCGGCGCGTGGGCATGCGCAAGGGCTACTACCCCGCGCACGGCGGCGCCCGCGAGGATGCGGTCGTGATGAGCCTGCGCCTGAACGAATCACCCAGCGCCTGGGGAGGATTGAAATGAAATGCCCCCAACGCTCATCGCTTCGCGTATCGCTGCCCCCCGAGGGGGCGCTCAGTGCCCTTCGGGCGGCCGGGCGGGCACTAGGATGAAACACCCCCGAAGCGCCTGCGGCGCCTCCCCCTCGAGGGGGCGATACCAGCGGCCCGGCAAAGCCGGTTCCGCGGTATCCCTGGCATTTGGCTGCGCCGCGTCGCGGGTCACGCGATCACGTGGTGGAGCACTGACATGACGACCGATGCAATGAAGCTCGATGCGCGGCAGCGCGCCATGCTCGACGAAATGGGCGTCAAGCTCTTCTGGTGGCGCCAGCCGGAACCGGTGGAGATGCCTGCGCCGGAAGCCGGCCCTGCCGCCGCCAACCGGATCGAGCCCGCCGTGGCGCCGGCAGCGGAGCTCCCCGCCGCAGCGCCCCCGCGGGCGGTACCGGCCGTCGCTGCGCCGGCGCCCGCCGTGCACCGGGCCTCGCCCGCGGCCACGCACGGCGCCGCCGTGCTGGCCGAGGCACCGCGGCGCCTCTGCGGCGACCCGGCCGCGTCGCAGGGTGGCTGGCTGATCGTGGCCGACATGCCGCCGGAACTCGATGGCCGGCACGGCGACCCTTTCGAAGGCGATGCCGGCAGGCTGCTCCACGCCATGCTGAATGCGCTGCAGCTTCATGGCGGCGCGGTGCCGGTGCACCTGATGCGCACGCACCGCGGCGTGGCTTCGGGCCAGGCCGACAGTCCGCATCCGATCGGCGAGGTACTGGCCGACAGCATCGCCGCGCTGGCGCCGCGCGTGGTGCTGGCCATGGGGCCGCTGGCGGCGCAGAGCCTGATGCAAAGCAGCGAGCCGCTCGGCAAGCTGCGCGGCCGCGTGCTGCCGATGGACCTGCCGGCCCTGCCGGCGGTGCCTGTGGTCGCCAGCTACCACCCGGCCTACCTGCTGCGCAATCCGGCCGACAAGGCGCGCGCCTGGGCCGACCTCTGCCTGGCCGCAGAACAAGTGTGACTGACCCCCACGCTCCCTCACTTCGTGTGGTCGCTGCCCCCCGAGGGGGCCGCAGGCCGCCTTGGGGCGGCCCGGCGCCGGCCTGACCCCCACGCTCCCTCACTTCGTGGGGTCGCTGCCCCCCGAGGGGGCCGCAGGCCGCCTTGGGGCGGCCCGGCGCCGGCCTGACCCCCATGCTCCCCCACTGCGTGGGGGCCGCGGCCGGCCGCCTAAAATTCGGCCCATGACCTTCCTGGACAAGCTGCGCGCCGCCGAGCGCCAAAACGGCTCGCTGCTGTGTGTCGGCCTCGACCCCGAGCCGACCAAATTCCCCGCCTCGCTCAAGGGCGACGCCGGCCGGATCTACGATTTCTGCGCCCGCATCGTCGACGCCACGGCCGATCTGGCGATCGCGTTCAAGCCGCAGATCGCCTATTTCGCCGCCCACCGGGCCGAAGGGCAGCTCGAGCAGCTCATGGAACACATGCGCCGCAACGCCCCCCAGGTGCCGGTGATCCTCGACGCCAAGCGCGGCGACATCGGCTCCACCGCCGAGCAGTACGCGCGCGAGGCCTTCGAGCGCTACGGCGCCGACGCCGTCACCCTGTCGCCGTTCATGGGCTTCGATTCCGTCGAGCCCTATCTGCGCCACCCGGGCAAGGGCGCCTTCCTGCTGTGCCGGACCAGCAACCCGGGCGGTGCCGACCTGCAGGGCCAGCGCCTGGCGGATGTCGAGGGCCAGCCCTTCCTGTATGAGCATGTGGCAAGGCTGGCCCAGGGGCCCTGGAACCTCAACGGCCAGCTCGGGCTGGTGGTCGGGGCCACCTACCCGGCCGAGATCGAACGCGTGCGCGCCCTGGCGCCCACGGTGCCGCTGCTGATCCCCGGTGTCGGCGCCCAGGGCGGCGATGCGGTCGCCACCGTCCGCGCCGGCTGGCGCCCGGATGCGCCGATCGTGGTCAATTCGTCGCGTGCCATCTGCTACGCCTCGGCCGGCGAGGACTTCGCCGAGGCCGCCCGGCGCGAGGCCATCCGCACCCGCGACGCGCTCCAGGCCGCCAGGCCCTGAACGACATTCCGCGTCAGTCCGCAAGCGCCTCGTGGTGTCGGTGTGACGGAAAAAGTCACATTTACTCACAAGTGTCGTACTAAACGCTTCTCTTAATTTCCTCGGGGCCCGGGAAAAGGCCGGGCATGGCAATTGCCTGAAGAGGGATGGCGCGTCCGCGTCGAGGAGTGGAGTTCCATGGTGGAAGACATCGCGATCGGTCGCGCCGAAGCGGCCGACGAGACATCGTGCGCGCAGGAAATCGTCGCAGCCTCCCCGGCCGGCGCGTCTTTCGATCGCTTGCCGTTGGCAGCGACCCTGGCCGCGTCGGCGGCACTGACGGCCTGCGGCGGGGGCGGCGGCAGCAGTGGCGGAGGTGCGAGCCTGGCCGGCCTCGGCGGGTCGAGTGCGACCACCGTGCAGGCCGGATCGCTGACGGCGCTGGCCAGCACGCCGACCGCGCAGACCTACGCCTACACGCAGGCCAAGACCGACGATGAAGCCGCGCGCTTCCTGCTGCAATCGCAGTTCTCGGCTTCGGAAGCGGACATCGCCGCGGTGCGCGGCAAGGGCTACCTGCCCTGGCTCGGCGAGCAGGTCGACCGGCCGGCCGAGCAGACGGGCCGCGACTGGATCCTGAGCAAGCCCTACAACACCGTCAACAGCGACGACATGATCTGGAACCAGCTCATGACCGCGCCGGACGGCTTGCGCAAGCGCATGGCGCTGGTGTTCACCGAGATCTTCGTGGTCTCGCGCAACGACATCGGCTCCAACTGGCCCGAGCTCATGATGGCCCAGTACTGGGACATGCTGGTGGCCGGCGTCACGACCAACTTCCGCAAGCTGCTGGAGGACGTGACGCTGAATCCGGCGATGGGCTACTACCTCAACACCAAGGGCAACCAGAAGGAGAACGCCCAGGGTCGCCAGCCGGACGAGAACTATGCGCGCGAGGTCATGCAGCTGATGACCATCGGGCTCTACCAGCTCGATGCCGACGGCACCGTCAAGACCAGCAGCGACGGCGCGCCGCTCGACAGCTACAGCCTGGACGACGTGACCAACCTGGCGCGCGTCTTCACCGGCTACGACCTCGACATCCGCGCCGACGAGAAGAGCGGCACGCCGGGCGCATTCACCCCGCCGGGCGCCAGCTACACCCTCGAGAGCAGCGCCTGGACATCGCGCCCGATGTCGCTCACGGCCTCCCGGCATTCCACGCTCGAAGCCAGGTTCCTCGGCGCCACGGTGCCGGCCGGCACCGAGGGCAGCGCGGCGCTGAAGATCGCGCTCGACACGCTGTTCAACCACCCGAACGTGGGCCCCTTCATCGGCAAGCAGCTGATCCAGCGGCTGGTGACCAGCAACCCGAGCCCGGCCTACGTGAAGCGCGTCTCGGATGTGTTCGCGGACAACGGCGCCGGCGTGCGCGGCGACATGAAGAGCGTCTTCGCCGCGGTGCTGCTCGACAACGAGGCGCGCAGCCCGGCCGGGCTCTCGGATCCGAACTTCGGCCGCCTGCGCGAGCCGATGCTGCGCTTCACGCAATGGGGGCGCAGCTTCGGCGCCGGCTCGACCAGCGGCAACTGGAAGATCGGCGACCTCTCGCGGCCCAACGACCAGCTGGGCCAGAGCCCGCTGCGCTCGCCCTCGGTGTTCAATTTCTTCCGGCCCGGCTACGTGCCGCCATCGACCGCGATGGCCGCCTCGAAGATGGTGGCCCCCGAGTTCCAGCTGGTCAACGAGACCAGCGTGGGCGGCTACCTGAACTTCATGCAGAACAACGTGCTGCCGAAAAGCACCGGCAAGGACGTCAATGCGGCCTATGCGAGCGAGCTGGGGCTGGTGCTCGACCCGACGGCGCTGGTTCAGCGGCTGAACCTGCTGCTGACCGGCAACCAGTTGCCCGCGGCCACCCAGGCGCTGATCGTCGGCGCCCTGGCCAATCCGGTCGTGACCGACAAGAGCACCGACGCCGTCAAGCTCAACCGCATCTATGCCGCGGTGCTGCTGGTGATGGCCTCGCCCTCCTACCTGATCCAGAAGTAAGGGACCGCGCGATGTACCTGATCGACCCCGCCGCGCACACGCGCCGTGCCTTCCTGCGGCGCTCCGGCCAGCTCGCGATGGCCGGCACCGCCCTGCCCTTCGCCCTCAACCTGGCCGCGATGGGCGAGGCCGCGGCGCAGGCCGCGACCGGCGACGACTACAAGGCGCTGGTCTGCGTCTTCCTGTTCGGCGGCAACGACTATGCGAACACCGTCGTCACCTACGACGACCCGAGCTACAACGCCTACAGCACGATCCGCGTGCCGCAGGCCTCGGGCGGCGTCGCCATCGCCAAGGATGCGCTCGCCGGCACATTGCTGGTGCCGGGCGTGGCGCTGCCCGACGGCCGCCAGTACGCGCTGCATCCATCGATGACGCAGCTGGCCGGCCTCTTCAACAACGAAGGCAAGGTGGCGGTGCAGCTCAACGTCGGCCCGCTGGTGGTGCCGCTCACGCGGGCCCAGTACAACAACAGCAACAAGAAGCTCTACCCGCAGCCGCCCAAGCTGTTCTCGCACAACGACCAGCAGTCGACCTGGCAGTCGTCCTCGCCCGAGGGCTCGACGATCGGCTGGGGCGGCAACATCGGCGACCTGATGCTGGACCAGCGGCAGAACACGAACTCGCTGTTCACCTGCATCTCGGTCGCCGGCAATGCGGTCTTCCTGTCGGGCGACCAGGCGCTGCAATACCAGGTCAGCACCGGCGGCGCGGTCGGCATCCGGAGCATCAAGGACAACACGACCTTCGGCTCGAGCACGGTCAAGGCGGCGATGGCGCAGCTGGCCCAGGAGGCCCGCAGCCACGCACTGGAGAACGAATACAACAAGGTCACGAAGCGCGCGGTCGAGGCCGAGACCACGGTCACCGCGGCGATCGCGCCCGCCACCTTCGCCACCGACACCTTCGCCGGCCTCAACAGCGGGCTGGCCAACCAGCTCAAGATGGTGTCGCGGATCATCCGCGGCCGTTCCGCGCTGGGCACCAAGCGGCAGGTGTTCTTCGTCTCGATGGGCGGCTTCGACCTGCACGACAACCTGATCGCCAACCAGCCCAACCTGATGCAGCAGTTGAGCGACGCCCTGGCGGCCTTCCATCGGCAGATGGTCGCTCAGGGCATGGCCGACAAGGTGACGGCCTTCACGGCCTCCGACTTCGGCCGCACGCTGGCCAGCAACGGCGACGGCTCCGACCACGGCTGGGGCGGCCACCACTTCGTCGTCGGGGGTGCGGTCAACGGCAAGAAGTTCTACGGCACGCCGCAGGTGGTCAGCATCAACAACGACGCCAAGCTCGCGGGCTACGAGGGCCACGTGGGGCAGGGCCGGCTGATCCCGACCACCTCGGTCGACCAGTACGGCGCCACGCTCGCCAAGTGGTTCGGCGTGCCCGACGCCGACCTGCCGGGCATCCTGCCGAACCTGAAGAACTTCGGCGGCAACGTCAACGGCATCGAGTACCCGAAGGACCTTGGATTCATGGCCTGACGAGGTGTAATCTCGGTCGCGCCAACGCTTCGGAGATTGCCCGATGATCTACCAGGGAGCTGCCATTGCGGCCGGATCGCCTTTACCGTCGACGGCGAGATCCAGGGCGCGCTGGCCTGCAACTGCTCGATGTGCCAGCGCAAGGGCTCGCTGCTGTGGTTCGTCCCGCGCACGCGGTTCACGCTGCAGACGCCCGAGGACGACAACCTGGGCACCTACCTCTTCAACAGGCACGCGATCCGGCACCGCTTCTGCAAGACCTGCGGCATCCATCCCTTTGCCGAGGCGACGGATCCCAAGGGCCAGCCGACCGCGGCGGTCAACATCCGCTGCCTCGAGGGCATCGACCTCGATGCGGTGCCGGTGCAGCACTACGACGGGCGCTCGCGGTGAACGCGCCCGCGGCCGCCGGGCCGGATCCCTTTCCGATCGAGGGCGGCTGTACCTGCCGCGCGCTTCGCTATCGCATGGCCACGCGGCCGCTGTTCGTGCACTGCTGCCATTGCCGCTGGTGCCAGCGCGAGAGCGGCTCGGCCTTCGCGCTCAACGCGATGATCGAGACCGACCGTGTCCAGCTGCTCGAAGGCGAGGCCGAGCGGGTGCGGACGCCCTCGGCCAGCGGCCAGGGCCAGACCATCGTTCGCTGCACCCGCTGCCGCATCGCGCTGTGGAGCCATTACGCGGGGGGCGGCGAGGCGATCGCCTTCGTGCGCGTCGGCACGCTCGACGACCCCGACCTGCTGCCGCCCGACATCCACATCTTCACGATGTCGAAGCAGCCCTGGGTGGTGCTGCCGCCGGGTACGGCGGCCGTCGCGGAGTACTACCGCCGGTCCGAGCACTGGCCGGCCGGGAGCATCGAGCGCCTCAAGGCCTTGAAAGGCTAGCCCCGAGCCGCTGCGACACCTGGCCGGCGCAGGCCTTGAGCGCCACGGCGGTCTCGCCATCCCAGCGCGTGTCGAAGATGGCCGCCGGCCCGATCGCGGTGACTGCCAGCACGATCGCGCCGGTGTGATCGAAGACCGGCGCCGACATCGCGCTCACGCCGGGCAGGATCTCGCCTTCGGACCGGCTCAGGCCGCGCGATCGCACTTCGTGCAGTTGCGCCTCGAACTCCTTCCAGCCCGGCAGCGGTTGCACGGGCGGCATGCCGCGCTGCGGCGGCACCACAGGGCCTTTTTGCTCGCGCTGGCGCTCCTGCTCGAGCAGGCCCTGGACCACCGCTGGGTCGAGGTAGGCGCCGAAGAGCCGCCCCGACGCGGTGTTGGTGAGTGAGAACACCGTGCCATGGCGCATGTTGACGTGCAGCGGGGCCGGCGATTCGGCGATCCGCACGATGGTGGCGCCGCGGTCGCCCCAGACCGCGATCGCCACCGTGTGGCCGATCTGCTGCGCCAGCTCGGCGATCAGCGGCGTCGCGATGTGCACCGGATTGGCCTGCTGCAGGCTGATCAACCCCAGTTGCAAGGCCAGCGGTCCGAGCAGATAGTGGCCGGTGGTGCGGTCCTGCTCGATCAGCCCGAGGCGGCCGAAGCTGACCATGTAGGGATGCGCCTTGGCGGCGGACATCTCGGCTTCGCGCGCCAGGTCCTTGAGCGCCATCGGCCGGCCATGGTGCACCAGGGCGCGCAGCAGTTGGCCGCCCACCTCGATGCTCTGGATGCCGCGCTGCGCGCGATCGGACTCAGCCGCCATGGTGTTTTGTCATTCGTTGATACAGAAGGCATTAGACATTAACTGATCCTCGAATTACACTTCGCGCATTCGTTCCATGCGAATCCGTTCACTTTAGACAAATCAGGAGACCCGCGATGTCCGAGACCAAGAAGTTCGCCAGCCAGGCCGATCTGGAAGAAAAGAAGATCACCTTCAGCCAGATTTCGGAGCACGCCTGGGCCTACACGGCCGAAGGCGACCCCAACACCGGGATCGTCATCGGCGACGACTGCGTGCTGGTGGCCGACACGCAAGCCACGCCGGCGATGGCGGCCGACGTGATCCGCCGCATCCGCGAGGTCACCGACAAGCCGATCAAGTACGTGGTGCTGACCCACTACCACGCGGTGCGCGTGCTCGGGGCCAGCGCCTACGGTGCGGACCACATCCTCGCCAGCCAGGACACCTACGACCTCATCGYCGAGCGCGGCGAGCAGGACAAGGCCAGCGAGATCGGCCGCTTCCCSCGCCTGTTCGCGGGCGTGGAGACCGTGCCGCCCGGCATGACCTGGCCGACCATGACCTTCACCGGCAAGATGACGGTGTGGCTSGGCAAGCTCGAAGTGCAGYTGCTGCAGCTCGGCCGCGGCCACACCAAGGGCGACACGGTCGTCTGGCTCCCGGGCGAAGGGGCCTTGCTGTCGGGCGACCTGGTCGAGTTCGGCGCCACGCCCTATGCCGGCGATGCGTACTTCAAGGACTGGCCCMAGACRCTCGAGAAGCTCGCTGCGCTCAAGCCCAAGGCGCTGGTGCCCGGTCGCGGCGCCGCGCTCACCACGCCCGACGAAGTGGCCAAGGGCCTCAGCGAGACGCGCGACTTCATCTCGGACGTGTACGCCAACGTGCAGAAAGGTGTCGAAGCCGGCAAGGACCTGAACGCCGTCTACAAGGACACGTTCGCTGCGCTGAAGCCCAAGTACGGCCACTGGGTGATCTTCGACCACTGCATGCCCTTCGACGTCACGCGCTGCTACGACGAGGTCACGAAGTACACCGATCCGCGCATCTGGACCGCCGAGCGCGACATCGAGATGTGGAAAACGCTCGAGGGCTGAAGCCATGCAAGGCCTCGCATCGCATGCCGGGGCGCCGGTCGACTACCAGTCGCTGCGCTTCGATTACAGGCGGCACCCCGACCAGGATGCCGCGACGCCGGCGCACCACCCGGTGGTGGTGGTCGGCGCCGGGCCCGTGGGCCTGGCGCTGGCGATCGACCTGGCGCAGCAGCAGGTGCCGGTGGTGCTGCTCGACAACGACTGCACGCTGTCGAGCGGCTCCCGCGCGATCTGCTTCGCCAAGCGCACGCTCGAGATCTTCGACCGCCTGGGCTGTGCCGACCGGATGGTCGACAAGGGCGTGTCGTGGCAGGTCGGACGGGTGTTCTTCGGCGACGAGCAGGTCTACAGCTTCGACCTGCTGCCCGAGCCCGGCCACGAGCGCCCGGCTTTCATCAACCTGCAGCAGTACTACGTCGAGGGCTACCTCGCGGAGCGCGCCGCCGAGCTGCCGCTGATCGACCTGCGCTGGAACAACAAGGTGGTCGGCATCGCGCAGGACGCCGACCAGGCGCTGCTGACCATCGAGACGCCCGAGGGCGAGTACCGCCTGGCGGCGGGTTATGTCGCCGCCTGCGACGGCTCGCGCTCCAGCCTGCGGCAGCTGCTGGGCCAGGAGGCCAAGGGACGCGTGTTCCGCGACCGCTTCCTGATCGCCGACGTGAACATGGACGCCGACCTGCCGACCGAGCGCCGTTTCTGGTTCGACCCGCCTTTCCATCCGAAGCAGAGCGTGCTGCTGCACAAGCAGGCCGACAACATGTGGCGGGTCGACTTCCAGCTCGGCTGGGACGCCGATCCGGTGGAAGAGCGCAAGCACGAGAACATCATCCCGCGGGTGCGGGCGATGCTCGACAGCATCGGCCACCACGGCGTCAAGTTCGACATCGGCTGGGCCAGCGTCTACACCTTCGCCTGCCAGCGCATGGCGCACTTCCGCCACGGCCGCGTGCTGTTCGCGGGCGACTCCGCGCACGGGGTCTCGCCCTTCGGCGCGCGCGGTGCCAACTCCGGCGTGCAGGACGCCGACAACCTGGCCTGGAAGCTGGCGGCGGTGCACAAGGGCGAGGCGCCCGACGCCCTGCTCGACAGCTACGCCAGCGAGCGCGAGTACGCGGCCGACGAGAACATCCGCAACTCGACCCGCGCAACCGACTTCATCACGCCGAAGAGCGAGGTCAGCCGGCTGTTCCGCGACGCGGTGCTGGAGCTGTCGAAGCGCCATGCCTTCGCGCGGGCGCTGGTCAACAGCGGGCGGCTGTCGGTGCCGAGCACCTTGCGCGACTCGAGGCTCAACACGCCCGACGTGGATGCCTTCGAAGGGCCGATGGTGCCGGGCGCCCCGGCGATCGACGCGCCGATCGTCGACGCCGACGGGCGCCGCGGCTGGCTGCTGCGCGCGCTGTCGCCAGCGAGTGCGGCGGCCACCCGCTTCACGGCCCTGGTCTTCGGCGATGGCGAGGCCGCCCGGCGCAGCCTCGATGCGCTGACCGCGGCCGATCTGCCGCTGCACATGGTGCGCCTCGCGGCCGGCGAGGCGGGCGAGATCGCCGGCCGGCGCTACGACGCCCGCCCCGGTACGGTCTACCTGCTGCGGCCCGACCAGCATGTCTGCGCGCGCTGGCGCGCGCCCACGCCCGAAGCAGTGCGCGCCGCGCGCGACCGCGCGCTGGCGAAGCCAGCCAAGGAGGCCTAGAACCCATGGACCTGATCACCACCCCGAACCTCGACGCGCCCGACGACTTCTACGAAGCGTTGATCGAAGCCCACCAGGGCCTCACGAGCGACGAGAGCCACGCCTTCAACGCCCGCCTGGTGCTGGTGCTGGCCAACCACGTCGGTTCGACCGCCGTGCTGCGCCAGGCCTTCGAGGCGGCCGCGCCTTCCCGTTGAATCTTCAAGAGAAGCCATCATGACGATCGCATCCACGGCCGAGCGCCGCTACCAGGCCGGCATCGGCAACGAATACGCCACCGAAGCCGTCGCCGGCGCCCTGCCGCAGGGCCGCAACAGCCCGCAGCGCGCGCCCTTCGACCTCTACCCGGAGCTGATCTCGGGCACCGCCTTCACGGCGCCGCGGCACCAGAACCGGCGCAGCTGGCTGTACCGTCGCCAGCCTTCGGTGGTGGCCGGCCGCTACCAGGCCTATCCCCAGGCGCACTGGACGACCGGCGCCGACCGCGAGATCGCGCTGCCGCCCGAGCCCCTGCGCTGGGCGCCGATCCCCTTCGGCGGCGACGAGGTCGATTTCATCGACGGCATGCACACGCTGGCGGCCAACGGCGACGCCGAGGCGCAGACCGGCATCGGCGCCCTGGTCTACCTCGCGAGCCGCTCGATGGAGCGCCGCGCCTTCGTCAATGCCGACGGCGAGATGCTGGTGGTGCCGCAGCAGGGCCGCTTGGTGATCACCACCGAGATGGGCGTGCTCGACGTCAGGCCCGGCGAGATCGCCTTGTTGCCGCGCGGCGTGGTGTTCAAGGTCGATCTGCCGGATTCGGAGGCTGGCGCGGGGCCCTCGCGCGGCTATGTCTGCGAGAACTACGGCGCCCAGTTCCGGTTGCCCGAGCTGGGCCCGATCGGCTCCAACGGCCTGGCCAACGCGCGCGACTTCCAGGCCCCGGTGGCGGCGTTCCAGGACGCCAGCGTGGCCTACGAGCTGGTCAAGAAGTCGGGCGGCCGCTTCTGGTCGGCGCCGACCCGGCATTCGCCCTTCAACGTGGTCGCCTGGCACGGCAACCTGGCGCCGGTGAAGTACGACACCGCCCACTTCATGACCATCGGCTCGATCAGCTTCGACCATCCCGATCCGTCGATCTTCACGGTGCTGACCTCGCCCTCGGACACGCCCGGCACCGCCAACTGCGACTTCGTGATCTTCCCGCCGCGCTGGCTGGTGATGGAAGACACCTTCAGGCCGCCGTGGTACCACCGCAACCTCATGAGCGAATTCATGGGCCTGGTCTACGGCGAGTACGACGCCAAGCCCGGCGGCTTCAAGCCGGGCGGCGCCAGCCTGCACAACTGCATGGTGCCGCACGGCCCCGACGAGGAAGCCTTCGACAAGGCCAGCAACGCCCAACTGGCGCCGCAGAAACTCGACAACACGCTGGCCTTCATGTTCGAGAGCCGCTTCCGGTTCATCCCGACCGGGTACGCGATGCAAAGCCCCGCGCTCGACCACGACTACGCCGACTGCTGGGCCGGCCTTCAGGATCACTTCAAGCCATGAACACCACGCTCAATGCCACCCACGATCCGAAGCTGCGCAGCTGGGTCGCCTCGGCCAACGAAGCCGGCAGCGACTTCCCGATCCAGAACCTGCCGTTCGGCCGCTTCCGTGCGGCCGGCAGCAGCGAGGCTTTCCGCATCGGCGTCGCGATCGGCGACCAGGTGCTCGACCTGAAGGCGGCTGGGCTGGTCGACACGGACGACATGAACCTGCTGATGGCCCAGGGCGTGGTCGAGAGGCAGGCGCTGCGCCGCATGCTTTCCGAAGGCCTGCGCGAAGGTAGCCCGAAGCAGGCCGCATGGGCCAAGGCCCTGCATGCGCAGGCGGCCGTCGAGCTGACCGTGCCCTGCCGCATCGGCGACTACACCGACTTCTACACCGGCATCCACCATGCGACCACGGTCGGCAAGCTGTTCCGTCCCGACCAGCCGCTGATGCCCAACTACAAGTGGGTGCCGATCGGCTACCACGGCCGGGCCTCCTCGATCGCGGTCAGCGGCCAGCGCTTCAAGCGGCCGCAGGGGCAGACCAAGGCGCCGGGCTCCGATCCGGCCGAGGCGCCCAGCTTCGGGCCCTCGAAGCGGCTCGACTACGAGCTCGAACTGGGCTTCGTCGTCGGCCAGGGCAACGCGCTGGGCGAGCCGGTCGCGATCGCCGACGCCGAGTCGCACCTGTTCGGCGTCACCCTGCTCAACGACTGGTCGGCGCGCGACTTGCAGGCCTGGGAGTACCAGCCGCTGGGCCCGTTCCTGGCGAAGAACTTCGCCTCCACGCTGTCGCCGTGGATCGTCACCATGGAGGCGCTGGCGCCGTTCCGCGCGAAGTTCGAGCGCCCCGCCGGCGATCCGCAGCCGCTGCCCTACCTGGACTCGCCGGCCAACCGCGAGCGCGGCGCGCTCGACATCACGCTCGAGGTCTGGCTCCAGACCGCGAAGATGCGCGAGGCCGGCGAGCCCGCGGTGCGGCTCACGCGCGGCAACACCGCCGAGGCCGCCTACTGGACCGCGGCGCAGCTGCTCACGCACCACACGGTGAACGGCTGCAATCTGCAGCCCGGCGATCTGCTCGGCTCCGGCACGCTGTCGGGCCCGAAGGCCGACGAAGCCGGCTCGCTGCTCGAACTGACGCTGGGCGGCAAGAACCCGATCACGCTGCCCAACGGCGAGCGCCGCACCTTCCTCGAGGACGGCGACACCCTGAGCCTGCGCGGCTACTGCGAGCGCGCCGGCGCGGTGCGCATCGGCCTGGGCGAGGTCAGCGGCACGGTGCTGGCGGCGGGCTGATCCGGCCCGACCCCTCACCAAAGGGCAATTGCGAACTGCGCCGCGCAGCAGGCACCATGGGCCGAAACCGAAGGCCCTCTCATGGAACAAGCGCTTCAGCTCCTTGCCGAACGTCTGTCGCAGACGCTCCAGTTCATCACCTTGCTGCTGCTCGCCTTCGGCACCGTGGCGGCGCTCTGGGGCCTGGGCACAGGCCTGTTCGCGCGGCGGCCGGTGTCCGCCGTCACGCTCGAGGTCTGGCAGGGGCTCTCGCGCTGGTTGCTGCTGGGGCTTGAGTTCATGCTGGCGGCCGACCTGATCGCCACCGCGGTGTCGCCCAACTGGGACGACATCGGCAAGCTCGGCGCCATTGCCGCGATCCGTACCGTGCTCGGCTTCTTCCTCGGGCGGGACATCGAGCTGGCGCGGCGCATCGCGCAGGAGCCTGCGGCTCGGTGAGCGCTAGCTCGCGGCCGCGGCCGCCCGGGCCGCCTCGAGATGCGCCCGGGCCCGCTCGGCCAGCGCCATCTCGCCCGGCGTGCCGGGCGTGAAGGTGTCGACCGGCAGGGTGCGGCCGTGCGAATCGACCGAGACGAAGACCACCAGGCACTCGGTGGTCTTGTGCATCTCTCCGCCCTTCATGTCGCCGCTGCGCACCTCGACCGAGATGTTCATGCTGCTGTTGCCGGTGTAGGCGAGGCGGGCCTCGACCTCGACCAGGTCGCCGATCATGATCGGGCGATGGAAGCGGATGCTGCCGATGAAGACCGTGACGCAGTAGCGCTTGGACCAGCTGGTCGCGCAGGCGTAGCCGGCTTCGTCGATCCATTTCATGACGGTGCCGCCGTGGACCTTGCCGCCGAAGTTGACGGTGCTGGGTTCGGCCAGGAAGCGCAGGGTGATAGACGACATAGGGGGCCTGGGCGAGGAGTGGATCGAGGGGGCGCCCGCGCCGATTATGCGAGCGCCGCGGCGTTTCGTGGGGCGAACAGCTGCGCCACGGTGCGCCGCAGCCACATGTTGCCGGCGTCGGCGTGGAAGCGCTCGTGCCAGTGCTGCTTGACCGCGTACGAGGGCAGCGCGAAGGGCGGCTCCAGCAGCCTCACCCGCTCCTGCGTCGCCAGCACCTCGCCGAGGATCCGCGGCACGATCACGATCAGCTCGGTGTGGGCCACGATCCGCGCCACGCTCAGGAAGCTGGACAGCCGAACCACCACGTTGCGCTCCAGCCCGAGGCGGGCGATGGTCTTGTCGACGATCGCGTGGCCGGTGCCCGAGGAGGAGATCACGGCGTGCGCCTCGGCCTCGAAGCGGCGGCGCGTGAGCCGGGCGCCGATGCGCGGATGGTTCTGCGCCGCCAGGCAGACGAAGTTCTGCAAGAAGAGCGTCTGCTGGTAGAAGCCGGCGTCCAGCTGCGGCATGAAGCCGACCGCCAGGTCGACCTCGCCATCCTCCAGCCGGCGGCTGCTGTCGGTCGAGATGATCTCGGTCTCGAGGTGCACGCCCGGCGCCTCGCGCCGCAGGTGGTCGAGCAGGCCCGGCAGCAGCACCACCTCGCTGATGTCGGTCATGCAGATGCGGAAGCTGCGCCGCGCCTCGGACGGCGCGAAGCCGGCGCGGCTGCCGCGCGCCTGGTCGAGCTGGGCCAGCACCTCGCGCACATGGCCGCTGAGCCGCTGCGCGTAGGGCGTGGGCTGCATGCCCTGGGCGGTGCGCACGAAAAGCCGGTCGTCGAAATGCGCGCGCAGCTTGTTGAGCATGGTGCTGGCCGCCGCCTGCGCCATGCCCAGGCGGTCGGCCGCCTTCGAGACGCTGCCGGTCTTGTAGACCTCGTCGAAGACCGAGAGCCATTCGAGGTCGAGCTTGGACATGGGGATTCGGGTCGGTGGAAAGCCACCATTATCTAAAAACAATATTCCAAGTATTGAGTAGAAGTCTTGAACAAATAGTGGTCGCGCCCAACAATCCGTGCCTCGGCGTCCGACGCCAGGAGACAACGCCCCATGAACGAACGCCGCGCCTACTACGAGCGCATCCGCCCGCTGAACCTGACCCCGCTGTGGGAGTCGCTGCACGCATTGGTGCCGCGCGAGCCGCAGACGCCCTGCGTGCCGGCGCTGTGGCGCTACGACGAGATCCGGCCGCTGCTGATGGCGTCGGCCGAGCTGATCACCGCCGAGGAAGCGGTGCGCCGGGTGCTGGTGCTCGAGAACCCGGCGATCCCCGGGCGCTCGTCGATCACGCAGTCGCTCTATGCCGGGCTGCAGCTGATCATGCCGGGCGAGGTGGCGCCCTCGCACCGCCACGTGCAGTCGGCGCTGCGCTTCGTCGTCGACGGCAAGGGGGCCTACACCACGGTCGCCGGCGAGCGAACCACGATGTACCCGGGCGACTTCATCATCACGCCCTCGTGGGCCTGGCACGACCACGGCAACGAGGGCATCGCGGGCGTGAGCGAGCCGGTGGTCTGGCTCGACGGCCTCGACATCCCGATGATCCGCTTCTTCGACGCCGGCTTCGCCGAGAACGACGACGCCCGCATGCAGCAGGTGGCGCGGCCCGAAGGCCACAGCCTGGCGCGCTTCGGCCACAACATGGTGCCGGTGCGCCACGACCACACCGCGCCGACCTCGCCGATCTTCAACTACCCCTATGCGCGCAGCCGCGAGGCCCTGGCCCAGCTGCAGAAACAGGAGGCGCCCGACGCCTGGCTGGGCCACAAGCTGCGCTACATCAACCCGCTGACCGGCGGCTCGCCGATGCCGACCATCGCGACGAACCTGCAGCTGCTGCCGGCGGGCTTTGCCGGCAAGGCGCACCGCGCCACCGACGGCGCGGTCTACAGCGTGGTCGAGGGCCATGGCAGCGCCGAGATCGGCGGCCAGCGCTTCGCCTTCGGGCCGCGCGACACCTTCGTCGTGCCCTCCTGGGCGCCGCTGCGCCTCGCAGCCTCCGACGAAGTGGTGCTGTTCAGCTTCTCCGACCGGCCGGTGCAACAGGCGATGGGCGTGCTGCGCGAAGCCTTCCTCGACAACGCCTGATTTCCTCCGGCTGCCGCGCGCAGCCGTTTCTCGATCCCCATGGCCGCAGCGCGCGGCAGGAGCCTCCATGTCCTTCGTCCTTCCTCCCCCGGCCATCGTCGGCCTTCCCGTCGCCGGCACCGCCGAGCTGTTCCCGGTGCGCCGCGTCTACTGCGTCGGCCGCAACTACGCGGCGCATGCGCGCGAGATGGGCTTCGACCCCGACCGCGAGCCGCCCTTCTTCTTCTGCAAGCCGAACGACGACGCCTCGGTGGTGCCGGTGCCCGCCGGCCGTGCCGTGGCCATTCCCTATCCGGCCCAGACCGTCAACTACCACTACGAGGCCGAGCTGGTGGTGGCGATCGGCGAGGGCGGCCGCGACATCGCGGTCGAGGACGCGGTGCGCCACATCTACGGCTACGCGGCCGGC
Source organism: Variovorax sp. P4_B11 (assembly GCF_056402355.1). Classification (NCBI taxonomy): domain Bacteria; kingdom Pseudomonadati; phylum Pseudomonadota; class Betaproteobacteria; order Burkholderiales; family Comamonadaceae; genus Variovorax; species Variovorax sp. P4_B11. Next base: position 40,514 of record NZ_JBFUHO010000016.1, on the reverse strand, counting down.
CTCGACATGACGCGCCGCGACCTGCAGATGAAGATGCGCGAGCAGGGCCGGCCGTGGGAGATCGGCAAGGCCTTCGACTTCTCGGCCCCGGTGGGCGTGCTGCGCCCGCGCGCCGCAATGGGCGAGATGACGGCCGGGGCGATCACGCTCGAGGTCGACGGCGAAGTGCGCCAGAAGAGCGACATCCGCAACCTGATCTGGTCGGTCAGCGAGGTCATCGCCAATCTGTCGACCTTGTTCGCGCTGCAGCCCGGCGACCTGATCTTCACCGGCACGCCCGAGGGCGTCGGCGCGGTGCGGCGCGGGCAGACCCTGAACGTGCGCATCGACGGCCTGGAGCCGATCTCGGTGCGCGTCGACTGACTTTTCTCGAAGGGGACCCTCATGAGCCTGACATCCGGAAGCAAACCCTCCGTGCTGCTGGTCGGCGGCGGCATCGGCGGCCTGGCCACGGCGCTGGCGCTGGCGCGGCTGGGCATCGGCGTCGACCTGCTGGAGCAGAGCGCCACCATCGGCGAGATCGGCGCCGGCCTGCAGCTGGGGCCCAACGCCTTCGCGGCGCTCGATGCGCTCGGCGTCGGCGAGGCGGTGCGGCGCGGCTCGGTCTTCACCGACCGGCTGGTGATGATGGACGCGGTCGATTGCCGCGAGCTCGCCTCGGTGCCGGTCGGCGAGGCCTTCCGGGCGCGCTTCGGCAACCCGTACGCGGTCAGCCATCGGGCCGACCTGCACGGCGCCATCCACGACGCCGTGAAGCAGCAGCCGCTGATCCGCTTCCACACTTCGGCGCAGGTCGAGGCGCTGGCGCTGGGCGAGCGCGGCGTGACCGCGGTGACGCGCGACGGCCGCCGCTTCAGCGCCGACGGCATCGTCGGCTGCGACGGCGTCAAGTCGGTGGTGCGCGCCCGGCTCATCGGCGACGCGCCGCGGGTCTCGGGCCACGTGGTCTACCGCGCCGTGGTGCCGGCGGCCGACATGCCGGAGGACCTGCGCTGGAACGCGCCCGTGGTCTGGGCCGGTCCCAACTGCCACCTGGTCCACTACCCGCTGCGCCAGGGCGAGCAATACAACCTGGTCGTCACCTTCCACAGCCGCGAACGCGAGGAGTGGGGCGTCGGCGAAGGCAGCAAGGAAGAGGTGATGTCCTATTTCGAGGGCGTGCATGCGCGCCCGCGGCAGCTGCTCGACCGGCCCACCTCCTGGCGCCGCTGGAGCACCGCCGACCGCGAGCCGGTCGCGACCTGGAGCGAGGGCCGGGCCACGCTGCTCGGCGACGCCGCCCATCCGATGATGCAGTACCTGGCGCAGGGCGCTTGCATGGCGCTCGAGGATGCGGTGACGCTCGGCGCCGCGGTCGAGGCCTGCGACTTCGACCTGGCCGCTGCCTTCCGGCTCTATGCCGCGGCCCGGGTCGCGCGCACCGCGCGCGTGGTGCTGTCGGTGCGCGAGATGGGCCGCCTCTACCACGCCAGCGGCGTCGAGCGCCTGGTGCGCAACAGCCTCTGGGTCGGCCGCACGCCCGAGCGCTTCTACGATGCGGTCGAGTGGCTCTATGGCTGGAACCCGGCGCACTGCCTGGACGACGCGCGCGCCGCAGCAACCTGATGCAAATCCCGACCTTTCATTTCCAACCAGAGACAAGCCGCATGAAATCCCTCCGCTCGCTGCTCGCCGCCAGCGCCACGGCCCTGCTTTCCACCACCGCGGCGGCCCAGGCGCCGGCCGCGGACTTCCCGAGCAAGCCCGTGACCATCGTCACGCCCTTCGCGGCCGGCAGCGGCCCCGACGCGGTGCTGCGGCTGATCTCGGACAAGCTCGGCCGGCTCTGGAACCAGCGCGTGCTGGTCGACAACAAGCCCGGCGGCGGCGGCTTCATCGCGATCGAGCAGGCGCGCCGCGCCGCGCCCGACGGCTACACGCTGCTGCAGCTCGACAGCGAGCACATCGCCGCGCTGCCGCACCTCTACAAGTCGCGCAATTTCGTGACGCTGCAGCATTTCGACCCGGTGGCCTCGCTGTTCCGCACCCCCTTCTTCGTCGCCGTGCCGACCGACTCCAAGTGGAAGACCATGAGCGACCTGGTCGCCGCCGCCAAGGACAAGCCCGGCCAGGTCAGCTATGGCTCATGGGGCGTCGGCAGCCCCGGCCACCTGGGCGCCCAGCAACTCGAGGCGCTGACCGGCACCCACATGCAGCACGTGCCCTACCGCGAGGTCTCGCAGCTGTTCGCCAACGTCGGCTCGGGCGAGGTGGCCTGGAGCTTCGCCAGCCTGCCGTCGAGCCAGGGCATCTACAAGGCCGGCAAGCTGCGCTACATCGCGATCGCGGCGCCGAAGCGCATCCCGCAGATGCCCGACGTGCCGACCATGGCCGAGGCCGGCGGGCCGGCCGGGCTGGACGTCAACTCCTTCGTTTCGCTGCTGACGCCGAAGGGCGTGCCGGCGGCGATCCGCATGAAGATCAACGTGGACGTCGCCAAGGTCATCGCCGACCCCGAGATCCGGGCCCGCTTCGACACCTTCGCCTTCGAGCCGCTGGCCTGGTCGCCGGAAGAGATCGAGCGCAACGCCGAGGCGAAGTCGAAGATCTACGGCGAGCTCGTGAAGCGCGGGAACATCAGCCTCGAATGAGGTCTGATGACGTCTGGTTACAAGAGCGGGCTATCCTTCGTTTCCCAATTTCCCCCCACCGAGTTTCCATGCATCCCTCCAAGAGAGCCCTCCTGATCGCTGCCGCCTGCGGCCTCGCCGCCGGTGCCCTGCCGCTCGCCGCCTCGGCGCAGGGCGCGGCCTGGCCGACCAAGCCGATCCGGCTGATCGTCGGTTTCCCGGGCGGCTCGACCCCCGACATCGCGGCGCGCACCATCGCCGAGCCATTGGCCAAGGCCCTCGGCCAGCCGGTGGTGGTCGACAACAAGCCGGGCGCCTCGGGCAACATCGCGGCCGACCAGGTGGCCAAGGCGAGCGACGACCACACGCTGGGCATCGTCATCAACGGCAACCTGACCTCGTCGAAGATGCTGTACCCGAAGCTGCCCTACGACCCGGGCAAGGATTTCACCTACCTGTCGCTGATCGCCACCGCGCCGCTGGTGCTGGTGAGCCAGAGCAGCCTGCCCACCGGCGCCGCCTTCTTCGACGCCGCCCGCAAGGGCGGCGACAAGTGGAGCTACGGCTCGGTCGGCGTCGGCTCGGTGGGGCACCTCGGCATGGAGTTGCTCAAGAGCAAGGTCCCGGGCCTGAAGGCCGAGCACGTGCCCTACCAGGGCAACCCGCAGGTCATGACCGATCTGATCGGCAACCAGATCCAGATGGCGCTGATCCCGCCCGGCGTGGCGCTGCCGCAGATCAAGGCCGGCAAGGTCAAGGCCATCGGCTTGACCAGCGGGCGCAGCACGCTGGCGCCCGACGTGCCGGCGCTGGCGGACGCGGGGGTGCGCGACTTCAACCTCGAAGTCTGGACCGCACTGGTTGGCCCGGCCAACCTGTCGAAGACGGCGCAGGACCGCATCACGAAGGAGCTGGCGATCATCATGAAGTCGGCCGAGGTGCGCCAGAAGCTGTTCGAGCAGGGCTGGCAGGCGGTCGGCACCTCGCCCGACGGCATGCGCACGCGGGTCAAGGAAGAGGCCGCGATCATGACCAAGATCATTTCCACCAACGGAATCAAGCTTCAGTAACCCCCCAGCAAAATGAACGATGTCCTTCGCGAACCTGCGCGCGATCTGCCGGTCTTCGGCGACTACGACGTCGTGGTGGTCGGCGGCGGGCCGGCCGGCATCGCGGCCGCGGTGAGCGCGGCGCGCCACGGCGCCCGCACGCTGCTGGTGGAGCGCTACGGCTTCCTCGGCGGCATGGGCACCGCCGGCGGCGTGACCAATTTCGCCGGTCTCTACGGCAAGCGCGACGGCCAGATGACGCAGCTGGTGCATGGCGTGGCCGACGAACTGCTGGCGCGCATCGATGCGCTCGGCGGCCTCAACCAGCCGCAGGATGGCCTGCAGGGCCGCATCCGCGTGCGCTCCTACGACACCTCGATCTACAAGTGCGCGGCCGACCAGCTGCTGCTGGACGCCGGCGTGCACCTCTTGTTCCATGCGCTGGCCGCGGCCGTCGTGATGGACGGCGATCGGATCGCGGCGCTGGTGGTCGAGACCAAGTCGGGCCGTCAGGCGATCCGCGCCAATGCCTTCGTCGACGGCAGCGGCGATGCCGATGTCGCGGCCTTCGCCGGCGTGCCCTTCGCGGTCGGCGATGGCCTGGGCAGCGGCCTGTTTCCCTCGACCATGTTCCGGGTCGGCCACGTCGAGGCGGCGCGCGCGCTGGCCGCGGTCGGCGAGTTCAAGGCCATCAACGACCTGATGGCGCAGGCGCGCGAGCGCGACCCGAACGCCTACCGCTTTCCGCGCGAGGGCGCCATCCTGCGCCCGCAGATCGACCCGCGCGAATGGCGCGCCAACGTGACGCAGATCCGCAATGCGGAAGGCGGCGCGATGAACGGCGTCGATGCCCGCCAGCTCAGCGACGGCGAGGTCGAGGGCCGGCGCCAGATCGGCGAGTTCTTCCGTTTTCTCAAGGCCGAGGTGCCGGGCTTCGAGCAGTCGGCCATCGTCGAGATCGCGCCCCAGGTCGGGATCCGCGAGACCCGGCGCATCGAGGGGCTGTACGCCCTGTCCGGCGAAGACATCCTGTCGTCGGCGCGCTTCGACGACAGCATCGGCATCAACGCCTGGCCGATGGAGATGCACGCGGCGGGCCGGATCGAGTGGGCCTTTCCGCGCGACCAGCGGCGCACCTTCAACCAGCTGCCCTGGCGCATGCTGGTGCCGCGCGGGGTCGACAACCTGCTGGTGGCCGGCCGCTGCGCCTCGATGACCCACGAGGGCCAGTCGGCCGCGCGCGCCAGCGGCGGCTGCTTCGTGATGGGGCAGGCCGCGGGCACTGCCGCAGCGGCACTGGGCGCCGGCCGCTTCGCCGAGGTCGAGGTGCCGGCGCTGCAGCGCAAGCTGGCGGCCAACGGCGTCGACCTGGACCGCTGAACATCGCCTGACAGCCGCGGGACAGCGCGGCGGCCGGGTCTTTGCTATCGTGGCAGGCTCCCATTTTCCGGCCTCCCCGATGATTGATCCTTCCACCGCCGCCCGCGTCGTCGCCGACCTGGTCGCGCTGATGCGCCTCGAACCCCTGGGCGACGACCGCTTCCTGGCCCAGAGCGAGGACATCGGCACCCCCGCCGTCTTCGGCGGCCAGGTGCTCGGCCAGGCCCTGATGGCCGCCAGCCGCACGGTCGAAGCCGACCGGCCGGCCCATTCGCTGCACGCCTATTTCCTGCTGCCCGGCGAGCATGCGCCGATCGAGTATGCGGTCGACCGCGTGCGTGACGGCCGCAGCTTCACCACCCGCCATGTGGTGGCGCGCCAGGGCGAGCGCATCATCTTCGAGATGTCGGCCTCGTTCCAGACCGTCGACGACGGCATCGAGCACCAGCTGCCGATGCCCGCCGCGGCCGGCCCGCAGGGCCTGGCGAGCGAACTCGAGCAGCGCCTCACGATGGGCGAGCGCCTGCCCGCGCGCTGGCGCGTCAAGGGCCTGGCGCCGCACGGCCTGGAGTACCGCCGGGTCGACCCCGACGACCTGCTGGCGCCCGAGGCGCGGCCGGCCGAGAGCGCGCTCTGGATGCGCGCCATCGCCGCGCTGCCCGACGACCCCAACGTGCATCGCGCGCTGCTGGCCTATGCCTCGGACCATGGTCTGCTGGGCGCGGCCATGCGGCCCCACGGGCTCAGCTTCATGAGCGGCCAGGTGCGTCCCGCGAGCCTCGACCATGCGATGTGGTTCCATCGCGACTTCCGGCTCGACGACTGGCTGCTCTACAGCCTCGATTCGCCGAGCGCGAGCGGCGCCCGCGGCTTGTGCCGTGGCAGCATCTTCGCGCGCGACGGCCGGCTGGTCGCTTCGACCGCCCAGGAGGGCATGCTGCGGGTGCGGCGCCCTGAAAGCGCATGAGTTCTCTGTTCTCGCCCTTCGCGCTCGGCCCGCTGGGGCTGCGCAACCGCATCGTGATCGCGCCGATGTGCCAGTACTCGGCCGCGGACGGCAATGCGCTCGACTGGCACCTGATCCATCTGGGGCAGCTCGCGCTGTCGGGCGCCGGGCTGCTGATCATCGAGGCGACCGCGGTCGAGGCCCTCGGGCGCATCACGCTCGGCGACCTCGGCCTCTACAGCGACGACAACCAGGCGGCGCTGGCGCGGGTGCTGGCGGCCATCCGGCGGCATTCGCGCATCCCGGTCGCGATCCAGCTCGGCCACGCGGGGCGCAAGGCGTCCAGCCATGTGCCGTGGGACGGCGGCCAGTGCCTGGCGCCGGCGCAGGGCGCCTGGCAGACGGTCGCGCCTTCGGCCCTGCCGCACGCGCCCGGCGAGCCCCCGCCCGTGGCGCTCAATGCCGACGGCCTGGCGCGCGTCAAGGCGGCCTTCGTGCGGGCGGCGCAGCGCGCCGATGCGCTCGGGCTCGATGCCATCGAGCTGCACGCGGCGCACGGCTACCTGCTGCACCAGTTCCTGTCGCCGATCGCGAATCGCCGCGAGGACGATTTCGGCGGCTCCCTCGACCAGCGCATGCGCTTTCCGCTCGAGGTCTTCGAGGCCGTGCGCGCCGCCGTGCCGCAGCGCATGCCGGTCGGGGTCCGCATCTCGGCCACCGACTGGGTCGAGGGCGGCTGGGACGTCGACCAGAGCATCGCCTTCGCCCGGGGGCTCGAGCAGCGCGGCTGCAGCTTCATCCATGTCTCGTCGGGCGGCGTCTCGCCGCAGCAGAAGATCCCGGTCGGCCCCGGCTACCAGGTGCCGCTGGCCGCGCAGATCAAGCGCGCCGTCGGCATGCCGACCGTCGCGGTCGGACTGGTCACCGAGCCGCAACAGGCCGAAGCGATCGTCGCGGCCGGCCAGTCCGATCTGGTGGCGCTGGCCCGCGCGATCCTGTTCGAGCCCCACTGGCCCTGGCGCGCCGCCGCCGAACTCGGGGCCCAGGTCGAGGCCCCGCCGCAGTACTGGCGCTCGCAGCCGCGCGAGCTGAAGGCCTTGTTCGGGGACGCCCGCATCGGACAGCGCTGACTGCGCCGCAGCCGCTACCTGAACGGGTTGGCGGTCGCGAACCAGAGGCCAATGCCGGTGGCGATGATGAAGGCGCTGTCGGTGACGCCGGCGATCAGGAAGAACAGCGTCTGCAGCGTGTCCTTGAGCTCGGGTTGCCGCGCCGTGCCCTCCAGCAGCTTCGCACCCACGATGCCGATGCCGATGCACGAACCCACGGCGGCGATGCCGATGAGGAGGGCCACTGCGAGGGGGAGAATGTCGAAGCCGGTCATGATGCGCTTTCGTTGGCCTTGGAGGGTCGGCCTGGTGGCTGCCGGCACCACCCTGGTTCCGGCTGGCCTCCAATGTCGCGCGGCGCCTGCGCGGCGTCGATGACCTTGCAGGTCATGGCGCCGGCGCCGCACGCGTCGCCGACCCGGCGCGGCGCTGCCTGGGCGCGAGCCTCAGCCCAGCAAGCGCTTGAGGTAGCGCCCGGTGTGGCTGGCCTCGTTGGCGGCGATGTTCTCCGGCGTGCCCACGCCCACCACGGTGCCGCCGCCGGCCCCGCCCTCGGGGCCCATGTCGATCACCCAGTCGGCGGTTTTGATGACGTCGAGGTTGTGCTCGATCACCACGATCGTGTTGCCGGCATCGCGCAGCTGGTGCAGCACCTTGAGCAGCAGTTCGATGTCGGCGAAGTGCAGCCCGGTGGTCGGCTCGTCGAGGATGTAGAGCGTACGGCCGGTGTCGCGCTTGCTGAGCTCGAGCGCGAGCTTGACTCTTTGCGCTTCACCGCCCGACAGCGTGGTCGCCGACTGGCCCAGCTTGATGTAGGAGAGGCCGACGTCGAGCAGGGTGCGCAGCTTGCGCTCGATGGTCGGCACCGCACGCAGGAAGTCGTGCGCGGTCTCGACCGTCATGTCGAGGATCTGCGCGATGTTGCGGCCCTTGTAGAGCACCTCGAGCGTCTCGCGGTTGTAGCGCTGGCCGTGGCAGACCTCGCAGGGCACGTAGACGTCGGGCAGGAAGTGCATCTCGACCTTGACCACGCCGTCGCCCTGGCAGGCCTCGCAGCGGCCGCCCGCGACGTTGAAGCTGAAGCGGCCCGGTCCGTAGCCGCGCTCGCGCGCGGTGTTGGTCTCGGCCATCAGCTCGCGGATCGGCGTGAAGAGTCCCGTGTAGGTCGCCGGGTTGCTGCGCGGCGTGCGGCCGATCGGCGACTGGTCGACGTTGATCACCTTGTCGAAGTACTCGATGCCCTCTACGCCCACGTGCGCGGCCGGCTCCTCGTGGGCGCGGTACAGCGTGCGCGCGACCGTGCTGTAGAGCGTGTCGTTGACCAGCGTCGACTTGCCCGAGCCCGAGACGCCGGTCACGCAGGTCAGCAGGCCGACCGGGAAGGCCACGCTCACGTCCTGGAGGTTGTTGCCGGTGGCGCCGATGACGCGGATTTCCTGCAGGTCGCTCTGCGAGGCCAGATGCGCGGCCTCGCGCGCCGCGCGCCGCTCGGCTGCGGGACTGGGCGGAAAGCGCGGCGGCTTCTTGCCTCCGTGGAAGGCCGCGGTCGCCACCACCGGCAGCCACGGCGTACGGCGCTGGGGCACGTCGATCTTCTTGGCGCCTGACAGGTACTGACCGGTCAGCGAGTCCGGGTGGGCCGCGACTTCGGCGTAGCTGCCCTGCGCCATCACTCGGCCGCCGTGGACGCCGGCGCCCGGCCCCATGTCGATCACGTGGTCGGCCGCGTGGATCATGTCCTCGTCGTGCTCGACCACGATCACGCTGTTGCCGATGTCGCGCAGGTGGCGCAGCGTGCCGATCAGGCGGTCGTTGTCGCGCTGGTGCAGGCCGATGCTGGGCTCGTCGAGCACGTACATCACGCCCGTCAGGCCCGAGCCGATCTGCGAGGCCAGCCGGATGCGCTGCGCCTCGCCGCCCGACAGCGTCTCTGCGCTGCGGTCCAGGCTCAGGTAGTTGAGGCCGACGTCGTTGAGGAACTTGAGCCTGAGGCCGATCTCGCGCACCACCTTGTCGGCGATCTCGGCCTTGGCGCCGCGCAGCTGCAGCTGCTGGAAGTAGGCCAGGCTGTCGCGCAGCGTGGCGCGGCTGACCTCGTAGATCGCCATGCGCTTCGGCTCGGGCCCGGATTCGTCGACCAGGAACACGTTGCGCGCCTCGGGCCGCAGGCGCGAGCCTTCGCAGTCGGGGCAGGGCTGCATGTTGCGAAAGCGCGAGAGGTCTTCCCGCACCATCGTCGAGTCGGTCTCGCGGTAGCGCCGCGCCATGTTCGGGATGATTCCTTCGAAGGGATGCTTGCGCACCAGCTTCTTGCCGGCCTGCTGGCCGCTGTCCATCACGTAGCTGAACTTGATCTCTTCCTGCGCCGAGCCGTGCAGCACCGTCTGCTGGACCGAGGCGGGCAGCTCCTCGAAGGGCTTGTCGACGTCGAACTTGTAGTGCTTGGCCACGCTCTCCAGCATGCTGAAGTAGTAGCCGTTGCGCCGGTCCCAGCCCTTGACGGCGCCGCTCGCGAGGCTCAGCGACGGGAAGGCGACCACCCGCGCCGGATCGAAGAACTCGCGGTGCCCGAGGCCATCGCAGCTCGGGCAGGCGCCGACGGGCGAATTGAACGAGAACAGCCGCGGCTCGAGCTCAGCCAGCGAGTAGTGGCAGATCGGGCAGGCGAACTTGGCGTTGAACAGGTGTTCCTGCGGCGCGGCGGGCGCGCTGCCTTCGGCCGCGGGCGCCTCCATCTCGAGCGCGATCGCGCGGCCGTCGGCCAACCGCAGCGCGGCCTCGAAGCTCTCGGCCAGGCGCTGCTGCATGTCGGGGCGCGCGCGCAGGCGGTCGATCACGACGTCGATGTCGTGCTTCTCGGTCTTCTTGAGCTTGGGCAGGTCGTTGTACTCATAGGTCTGGCCGTCGACCCGGAAGCGGATGTAGCCCTGGGCCTGCATCTCGGCGAACAGCTCCAAGAACTCGCCCTTCTTCTCGCGCGCCACCGGCGCCAGGATCATCAGGCGCGGCTCGTCCGGAATCGCCAGTACGGCATCCACCATCTGCGACACGGTCTGCGCCTGCAGCGGCAGGTGGTGTTCGGGGCAGTAGGGCGTGCCGGCGCGGGCGTACAGCAGGCGCAGGTAGTCGTGGATCTCGGTCACCGTGCCCACTGTGGAGCGCGGGTTGTGGCTGGTCGCCTTCTGCTCGATGCTGATCGCCGGCGACAGGCCCTCGATCATGTCGACGTCCGGCTTGTCCATCAGCTGCAGGAACTGCCGCGCATAGGCCGACAGGCTCTCGACGTAGCGGCGCTGGCCCTCGGCATAGAGCGTGTCGAAGGCCAGGCTCGACTTGCCCGAGCCCGACAGGCCGGTGATCACCACCAGCTTGTTGCGCGGGATGTCCAGGTCGACGTTCTTGAGGTTGTGCGTGCGTGCGCCGCGGATGCTGATGCGCTGCTGCGCCAGCACGGCGCCGAGGTAGGCGTCTTCGGGGGGGAATTTCACGGGGCGGTCGATTTTGGACAACCGGACATGATAAGTCCTGGGCGGTTTCCGAGCCTGGGGGCGGTTTCCTCCCGTTTCCGGTGCGGATGGTTCCGAGGCGGGCCTCCGGCCTCGCGCATGCGGCACAATCTCCGGTTTTCCTTCTCCTTCATCCATTCATCAGGGGCAGTGCATATGGCATCGGTCAACAAAGTCATCCTCGTCGGCAATCTGGGACGCGATCCCGAAACCCGCACCTTTCCCAGCGGCGACCAGGTCTGCAACGTGACCCTGGCCACCACCGACAAGTGGAAGGACAAGCAGAGCGGCGAGATGCGCGAGGCCACCGAGTGGCATCGCCTGGTGTTCAACGGCCGGCTGGCCGAAATCGCCGCGCAGTACCTGCGCAAGGGCTCGCAGATCTACGTCGAAGGCCAGATCCGCACCCGCAAGTACAACGACAAGGACGGCGTCGAGAAATACGCCACCGACATCCGCGTCGACCAGATGCAGATGCTCGGCAGCCGCCAGGGCCAGGGCGGTCCTTCGGGCGGGGACGACGACGGCGGCTACTCGCAGGGTGGTGGCGGCGGCGGTGGCTATTCGCGTCCGCCCGCAGCCGCTCCGCGCGCGCCTGCGGCCGCGCCGGCTCCACGCCAGGCACCGGCCAAGTCGTCGTCGGGCTTCGACGACATGGACGACGACATTCCGTTCTAGTCTGGACTTGAACTGATTTGTCAATAAAGGAGCCGGTTCTCATCGAGAACCGGCTCTTTACTTTTGTGCCACGTTTTTTGTAGACGCCGCTTGTCATGGAACTGGCGCTCATGTAGACAAAATGGAGACAAGCAATCATGTCCACATGCTTGTCTTGCGTTCAGGAGAGCGCCTGCCCGTCTGCTGGACCGGGGCTCCGGCACGCCGCTCTTCTTACCCTCCATATACGCTCTGACGACGGGGCGCATGAAGGGCCGATCCGAATCCACGATCGAGCAATCCCTCAGGGCCATCGGGTGGCTCTACGACTTTCTCAGACGGGAGGGTATCGACTTGATGGTCAAACGCAGGCCGCTTTCTCCCTCAACTGTTCCGTCCCGCGTGGAACTACGTCACTCCCGCGACCGGGATGAACTCGATCCGATCGAAACCCGCAATCAGTTGAGTGCCACGTCACTACATCGATTGCTACGCCGTTTGGCCGGCGATGAATTCACACCCCACGTCCTCGCGCCGCCGGGGTGTTTCGCCGGCAAGCGTGGCCAGAATGTTCTCCGCCGCCAACTGGCCGATTCGGTAGCGGGGAGAACGTATCGTCGTCAGCCTCTGCGGCACTGCTTCGCCAATTTCCAGACCATTGAAACCCGCCACTGCGAGCCGGCCCGGCACGGCAATGCCGGCGGCCATGCAATGCATCAGCCCGCCCACGGCCATGTCGTCGTTGGAGAAGTACACGGCATCCAGGTCCGGGTGCTGCGCCAGCAGGTGCGCCAGGCCCGCACGGCCCAGGAGCAGCGAGGAGGGCTCGTCGGCGGTGAACTGACCCTGTAGTGACACGCCGCGCTCCTCGAGCGCCTGCACAAAACCTTGAAGCCGTTTGGCCGCGCGCAGATCGCGCTCGAGATGACCGCCCACGTAGCCGATGCGGCGCCGTCCACTGTCCACCAGGTAGGCGCCCATGTCGCGGCCCGCGCCAACGTTGGAGAAGCCCACCGCCATGTCGATGGGGTTTCCGTCAACATCCATCACCTCCACCACGGGGCTGCGGGCCTCGCGCAGTATCTGGCGTGCGCGCGGTGTGTGCTCGAGCCCGGTCACGATCCAGCCCGAGGGGCGCCAGGATTGCATGGCCGCGATGAGTTGCTCTTCGCGGTCCAGGTTGTAGTCCGAGACCCCGATCACGGCCTGGTAACCGGCGGCCTCGAACCGTTCGTTGGCGCCGCGCAGCACTTCGGGAAACACAATGTTGCCCAGCGACGGGATGATCACAGCCATCAGCCGCGTCTTGGCCGTGACCAGCGCACCGGCCAGTTGGTTGGGCACGTAGCCGAGCGCCACCACGGCGGCCTGCACCTTGGCGCGGGTCCGTGCGGAAACGTTGGCGTGGCTATGCAACACGCGCGAGACGGTCATGGCGCTCACGCCGGCCAGACGCGCCACTTCGGACAAGGTGGCAGGGCCGCTCGCGTCCCGTTCGTCGATCGTCATCAGACTGGATCCATCGTTGTCAATACACGGCACCACGGCCCGATACACCCCGAGCATAGCGGCAGGCCATTGGGCTGGACGGCCGCCGTCACGGGCCTGTCGTGGATGACGGGCAAAGGCCGCAATCAGGGTTATTGCCAATATGTTCACGCTAACAATCGTTAAATAATTAATTGTTAACGCAAACAACAACTTCCACCTCGGTCAACCGTTGAGGAGAAATTTCATGAACAAGATCGGCGTCGTCGGCCTGGGAGCCATGGGTTCGGGCATGGCCAGGTCGTTACGGCGCGCCGGCTACAACGTGCACGTGTGCGATGCGCGGCCGGGCGCGGCAGATGCCTTTGCGAGCGAAGGAGGCGTGGCCTGCGCGACGCCGGCGGAACTGGCCAAGGCCTGCCAGACCGTGGTTTCAGTCGTGGTGAATGCCCAGCAGACCGAGACCGTGCTGTTCGGGCCGGAGGGGGCGGCCGCCGCCATGGCGCCGGGCAGCGTGTTCGTGATGTGCTCGACGGTGGACCCGAACTGGTCCATCGCGCTCGAGGGCCGGCTGGAGGAAAAGGGCTTGCTCTACCTCGATGCGCCGATCTCGGGCGGCGCCGCAAAGGCGGCCTCCGGCGAGATGACCATGATGACGGCCGGCAAGCCCGCCGCCTACACCGCCTGCGGCGAGGCGCTGGACGCGATGGCGGCCAAGGTCTATCGGCTCGGCGGCCAGGCCGGCAATGGCAGCAAGGTGAAGATCATCAATCAGCTGCTGGCGGGCGTGCACATTGCTGGCGCGGCCGAAGCCATGGCACTGGGCCTGCGCGAAGGCGTGAACGCCGAAGCGTTGTATGAGGTCATCACCCACAGCGCGGGCAACAGCTGGATGTTCGAGAACCGCATGGCCCATGTGCTGAAGGCCGACTACACCCCGCTCTCCGCCGTCGACATCGTCGTCAAGGACCTGGGGCTGGTGCTGGACACGGCCCGCGCCAGCAAATTCCCGTTGCCGCTGGCCAGCACGGCGCACCAGATGTTCATGCAAGCCTCGACCGCGGGCTACGCCAAGGAAGATGACAGCGCGGTCATCAAGATCTTCCCCGGCATCGAGCTGCCCGAGCCGCCACGGAAAGGCTGAGCCATGAGCAAGCCATTGCTGGGCTGCATCGCCGACGACTTCACCGGCGCCACCGACCTCGCCAACAACCTGGTGCGCGGGGGCATGCGCACGGTGCAGACCATCGGTGTACCCGAAGACGCCGCATCGGCCGTCGACGCCAACGCCATCGTGGTCGCCCTGAAGTCGCGCACGATTGCGCCGGCTGAAGCCGTGGCGCAATCGCTGGAAGCGCTGCGCTGGTTGCGGGCGCAGGGGGTGCAGCAGGTCTATTTCAAATATTGTTCCACCTTCGATTCGACCCCCGACGGCAACATCGGCCCCGTCACCGATGCGCTGCTGGATGCGCTTGCCGATCTGCCGGGCAGCGGCCTCACCATCGCCTGCCCGGCCTTTCCGGAGAACCAGCGCACGGTCTTCAAGGGCCACCTTTTCGTGGGCAACCAATTGCTCAGCGAGAGCGGCATGCGCAAGCACCCACTCACGCCCATGACCGACGCCAACCTGGTGCGCGTGATGCAGGCGCAAACTCGACACAAGGTGGGCCTGGTGGCCTACGACGCCGTCGCCCGAGGCCCGCGGGCCATACGCGAACGTTTCACGGAATTGCAAGCCGAAGGTGTGCGCGTTGCCATCGTCGATGCCGTCTCGAACGACGACCTGATGCGCATCGGCGCGGCACTGAAGGACATGCCGCTGGTCACCGCCGGCTCCGGCATTGCCATCGGTCTGCCGCAGAACTGGCCGCAGCTCGTGCAGGGCGCTGCCGCCTCGCGCGCCAACCGGTTGCCACGGGCGACGGGCCTGCAAGCGGTGGTGTCCGGCAGCTGCTCGCTGGCCACCAACACCCAGGTGCTGCATTTCAAGCGCAGCGGACGGCCCAGCTTCGCCATCGACCCGTTGGCCATCGCCGCCGGTGACGACGTAGCGGGCCAGGCCCTGGCCTGGGCCGGTCAGCATATGGCGGATGGACCCGTGCTCGTATACGCCACGGCCGAGTCGGCCGGCGTCAAGTCGGTGCAGTCCCGACTGGGTGTGGCACGCGCCGGTGAGATGGTGGAACAGGCGCTGTCCGCCATCGCCGCAGGCCTGGTGGCGCGCGGCGTGCGACAACTGGTGGTTGCCGGGGGCGAAACCTCCGGTGCCGTTGTGCGCGAACTGGGGGTACGTCAAATGCTCATCGGCCCGCAGATCGACCCCGGCGTGCCGTGGACGGCGGTGCAGTCTCCGGCCTGCGCGGGTGAGACCGTGCACGTGGCGCTGAAATCCGGCAACTTCGGCACCGACGATTTCTTCACCAAGGCATTCACCGTGCTGGCGGGTGCATGACGGCGGCGCTGCGTGAAGAAATCTGCCGTGTCGGTGCGTCGCTTTACGCACGCGGCTATGTGCACGCGACCGCCGGCAACATCAGCGTTCGCACCGACGCCGGCTACCTGATCACCCCCACGGACGCCTGCCTGGGCCACCTCGATCCCGCGCGTCTTGCCGAGGTCGACATCCGTGGCCAGCAGATGGCAGGTGACCGCGCCTCCAAGACCCTGGCCCTGCACCGGCGCATCTACGCTGCCGACACGGACGCGCGTTGCGTGATCCACACCCACTCGACGCACCTCGTCGCGCTGACGCTGGCCGGCGCTTGGAGCCGCGACGACATCGTGCCGCCCATCACGCCCTACTTCGTGATGAAGGTGGGGCATGTGCCGCTGATCCGCTACCGCCGCCCGGGCGACCCGGCCGCGGGCGACGAGGTGGCCCGCACGATAGAAGCCATGCACGCCAAGGGCACGCCGATCCGTGCCGTCGTGCTGGAGCGACTGGGCCCCAACGTCTGGCACCGTTCACCAGGCGAAGCCAGCGCGGTGCTGGAAGAGTTGGAAGAAACCGCTCGTCTCTGGCAGATGGCGCACCCCGAGCCACTTACACCGGCCCAGATCGATGAACTGCGCGTTCAATTCGGCGCGCGCTGGTAACCCGCAACAAGAAAGCATTGCCATGCCCCGTTTTGCCGCCAACCTCTCGATGCTCTACAACGAGCACGACTTCCTGGACCGTTTTGCTGCCGCCGCGCGCGATGGGTTCAAAGCCGTCGAATACCTGTTTCCCTACGCCTACCCGGCCGACACGCTGGCGCAGCGCCTGACGGAAAACGGTCTGCAGCAGGTGCTGTTCAATGCCCCGCCGGGCAATTGGGACGCGGGCGAGCGCGGCTTGGCGTGCCTGCCAGGGCGCGAAGCGGAATTTCGTGACGGGACGCTGCGGGCGCTCGACTACGCCGCCGTCTTGAAGTGCCCGCGCGTGCACCTGATGGCGGGCCTGGCGCCTACCGGCACGGACCGCGCGGTGCTGCGACGCACCTATGTGGCCAACCTGGCCTGGGCCGCACAACAGGCCGCGTCGCGCGGCGTGACCGTGCTGATCGAGCCCATCAACACCCGCGACATCCCCGGCTTCTTCCTGAACCGTCAGGACGAGGCGCACGCGATCGTGGCGCAAGTGGGTGCGCCCAACCTCAAGGTGCAGATGGACCTGTATCACTTGCAGATCGTCGAGGGCGACGTCGCAATGAAGCTGCGGCAGTACCTGCCCACTGGCCAGGTCGGGCACCTTCAGATCGCCGGTGTGCCGATGCGCCATGAGCCCGATTTGGGAGAACTGAACCACGACTACCTTTTCAGCGTGATCGACGAACTCGGGTTCGAAGGCTGGATAGGCTGCGAATACCGGCCAAAGGGTTCGACGTCGGCCGGCCTGAGCTGGTTGAAAAGGATCGCAGGCTCGGGACAGTAGAGAGCGCGCATTGAAGCACCGCGGCCCGAATCGGTCATTCGGGCGGCGACTTTTGCATCTGGCAAGTCAGACCACCACAAAAGGAGACGAAATGAATTCAACGCTCGAGCAGCGCACCATGTCCAAAGTGACCTGGCGCCTGGTGCCATTCTTGATGGTTTGCTACTTTGTCGCCTACCTGGACCGGGTCAATGTCGGTTTCGCCGGCGCCAGCATGAGCAAGGACCTGGGTCTGACGGCAGCCGCATTCGGCGGCGCGGCCGGCATCTTCTTTGTCGCCTACTTCTTCTTCGAAGTGCCGAGCAATCTGGCGCTGAACAGGTTCGGCGCGCGCAAGTGGATCGCCCGCATCATGTTCACGTGGGGCCTCATCACCGGCGCGCAGGCATTCGTGCAGGGTGAGTTCTCGTTCAACCTGGTGCGGCTGCTCCTTGGGGTGGCAGAAGCCGGCTTCTTCCCGGGCATCATCTTCTACCTCACACTCTGGTTTCCGTCAGCCTACCGCGCGCGCATCGTGGGCCTCTTCATGTTCGCGATCCCGATTTCGACGGTGATCGGCGCACCTATCTCGGGGTTGCTTCTCAATCTCGATGGCATGGGGGGCCTGAAGGGCTGGCAGTGGATGTTCATCATCGAGGCGGTTCCCGCCTTGCTGCTGACCTTTGCGGTCTTGTACTACCTCACGGACCGTCCGGCTGATGCGAAATGGCTGGCGCCCGATGAGCGCGGATGGCTCCAGGGCCGGCTCGATCAGGAACGCGCCAATCGCGAATCGATCCATCACATGTCCTGGAAGCAGTCGCTGCTGAACCCGCGCGTGATCGCCTTCGGCTTTGTCTACATGGGTTGCAACATTCCGCAGTACGGCCTGAGCTTCTTCTTGCCGCAGATCGTCAAGGCGTTCGGAGGCCTCGGCAACATCGAGATCGGACTCATCACCGCGCTGCCCTATGCCGTAGGGGCCATCGGCATGATCCTGTGGAGTCGCCACTCCGACGCCACGGGTGAGCGCATGTGGCACGCCGTGATTCCGCTCGGCATCATCGCGATCGGCCTCGTTCTGGCGGCAGTCACACCGGGTCCGGCGATGAAGATGGCCTTTCTGTGTGTCGCAGGTTTCGGCTTCTTTGCGGTCTTGCCGATCTTCTGGACCCTGCCCACGGCGTACCTGAGCGGCGCGGCGGCGGCCGCAGGCATCGCGGCGGTCAACTCGATCGGCAATCTCGGTGGCTTCTTCGGCCCCAAGATCTTCGGCATGCTGAAGGACCAGACCGGCGGGGACTTTGCCAGCCTCATGTTTCTGGCCGCGTGCGCGGTGGTCGGCGCCGTGATCGTGCTGGTGATTGGCCACAATCCGGCCCTGGAGCGAGCGCCAGTCCGGCAGCCGGCTTGAGGTCTCGGTTCGGCCCTCGACCCGCGGCGCTTTGGCGCTCACCGAAACTGACCCAGCGTCGCCCACCGAAATTGACCCAGTACCGGGCGGAACACCGAGGGCTGTTCCGCTACATGACCAAGGTCGACTACGTGCACGTGCCCTACCGGGGCGGCGCGCCGGCCATGCCCGACTACCGCCCCAACCGGCCCGACGTGTTCACCGAGGCGTCTACGCTGGAGGCCCTGGCGGCGCGCCTGGGCATGGACGCGGCGGCGCTCGTGCGCAGTGCCGGAGAAGGTGGCGTGCGCGCGCTCGGTGCCGGCCCCTACGTGGCGCTCGGCCCGGTGCGCTCGGTGTTCGTCCACAGCGAAGGCGGGCTGATGGTGGACCAGCGGCACCGCGTGCTCGACGCTAACGACCAGCCGCTGCCTGGCCTCTACGCGGCCGGCTCCACCGGTCAGGGCGGCTTGCTGCTCAAGGGCCACGGCCACCACCTGGCCTGGGCTTTCGTTTCTGGACGTCGCGCGGGGCGATTCGCGGCCGAGGCCGCAGGCCAGGTGTGAAGCTCCAATCCGACGAAACCGTTGCACCTTAAGGGTTGCATGACCGTTCTAGCTCGTTCGAAAGCCGCCCGCCTCAGGCGGGTTGTCCCACCTGGGGCGTGCGGCAGTTCTTCGCGATCAGGGCTGCACCCATAAAGCAAAGGGAAGCGAGCATTGCGAAAGCAGCTCTTGCACCCTGAGTGAATGCGGCGACATCGAAGCCCGAGAGGCCTGAACCGCCATTTCCAAGAATCATGCGCTGCGAGCTGTAGGGCAGATTGGCCAGCGCCACGCTCAACGTGAGGGCCGTTCCCGCCATGATCCCGGTGTTTTGCAGCGTCGAGCGGACGCCGTTCGCAATACCCCGGCGTTGGGGCACCACGCTCTGGAGAATCGACGCGTTGTTCGGTGTCACGAAGCTCCCGATGCCCAGGCCCAGCATCCAGAGGCAGACGGCCAGTTGCCCGGCACCGATGGCCGGTTGCAGCACGGCTGCCAACAGCGCCAGCGCGCCGCCGGCGAGCAGCATGCCTCCGACACAGATGACGTCGGGCGTGACGCGCCGCATCAGGCTGCCGGCCGCCGGAGCGGCCATCAACATCCCCAGCGCGACCGGCGCGATGCGCAGGCCCGCCTCCGAGGGTGCCAGGCCCGCGCAGGCCTGGAGATACAGGGCCACAAGCAGCAGGGGCGCGGCCTGCGACATCGACAGCAGCAAAATGCCTGCGTAGGCGATGCGACGCCTCGGATCCCTGAACAGCGCCGGGTCGACCAAGGGGCTCGCCACGCGCTGTTGCACACTGGCGAACACGAGGATGGCGCAAAGCCCGGCGAGCATGAAGGCCCACACGGGGGTGCTGGTCCAGCCGCGTGTCCCCGCCATCGTGAGCGCATAGGTCACGCCGCCGATCCCGGCCAGCGACAGCACGGCGCCGGCCAGGTCGAAGCGCTCGGCCTTGGCCGCCGCGCTCTTCGGCAGCAGCAGCCACGAGCCAGCGAGCACGCAAAGCCCGATCGGGACGTTCAGCATGAAGAGAACGCGCCAGCCCCACCACGACACGACGAAGCCGCCGGCCAGCGGCCCCGCGACCTGCGCCAGGGCGGCCACCATGGCGAGCACGCCGAGCGCGAGGCCCACCCTTTGGCGGCCGAACGCGTCGCCGACCAATGCGCTGGTGTTGGCCATGACACCGGCCGCACCCACGGCCTGGCAGACGCGAAAGACCAGCATCGCGCCGACGCTGGTCGCGACCGCACAGGCCGCGCATGCGATCACGAAGAGGCCCAAGCCCGCGAGGAAGAGTTGCCGCCGCCCCCACAGATCGGCCAGCCTTCCGAAGCTGAGGATGCAGACGGTACTGACCAGCATGTAGGACAGCAGGATCCAGCTCGCCTGCGATGGCGAAGCCTGGAGGCTACGCGCAACCGCCGGCAATGCCACGTTGAGCGCGCTGAGGTTCAGGAAGCACAACGCCGCACCCAGGCTGGCGACAACGAGCACCGCCCATCCGGCCCTTTCTTCGTCCCCCGTCACCGCTTCAATCTTCGCTCTTGAAGCCCGAAGCCTTGACGATGGGGCGCCAATACTCGCGGTCTTCATTCATGATGCGCGTCACTTCGGTGCCGGGCAGCCCGGTCGCATCGAGCCCCACGCGGTCGAGCTGGCCGCGCACTTGCGGGCTGCGCACCGCGGCCAGGAAGGCTGTCTCCAGCTTCGCGACAACGTCCTTCGGCGTGCCCGCCGGCACGAAGGCGGCATAGGACGCGTTGGCGCGGTCGAAGGCGTCGTAGCCGGCCTCCTTGAGGGTCGGAACATCGGGCAGCCAACTCAGCCGCTTCGTCCCTGCGACGCCCAGGATGCGCAGCTTGCCCGAGCGGTGCAGCTCCAGCTGACTGGCTAGTGCGTCGGTGCCGATCGGCACGTGGTCGCCGATGATGTCCGTCGCCAGCGGCGCGCCGCCTCGGTAGGTGACGGCCGTGAGCGGCACGCCGATGGCCTTCGACAGTTGCAGCACGCTGAAGTGCAGGCCGCCGCCGAGGTTGGTCATGCCCACGCTGCCTCGAGCGGGGTTCTTCCTGATCCACGCCACGTATTCGGGAATCGTCTTGTACGGCTGGTCCGCGCCGGCGGAGACGACGCTGGGCACGCTGGCCAGGTGCGCAACGGGAATGAAGTCCTTGTCAACGTCGTAGTTCAGCCGCGCATAGGTCATCGGAAACAGCACGAAGGGCGGCGTCGCGCCGATGAGGATGGTGCGGCCGTCGGGCCGCGCGGTCTTCACGGCCTCGATGGCAATGCGCGTGGATGCACCGGGGCGGTTCTCCACCAGAACGGGCTCCTTGAGCGAGCCGCGCAGTTCTTCGGCCATCGAACGCGCCAGGTTGTCGAGCGCGCCGCCCGGCGGAAACCCAATGATGAGGCGGATCGGCGCGTTGTCGGCGTGCGCGGCGGCGCCGGCCAGCGCGATCGACGTGCCGAGCACGAGTGTCTTCAGGAACGAGGTCATGGTGGCTCCCTGCGAGTTGAAAAAATTGAAAGAGAAGAAGGCGACGAACTCAGAAGGCCACGACGGGCAGCGGGTTCGCCGGCCGGTGCGCGCCTTCGAATGAAGCGGCGGCCTGCAGCAGCTGCGCGTCTTCGCGGAAGCGGCCGACGAGCTGCATGCCGATGGGCAGGCCGTCGCGGTCCGCGCCGCAGGGCAGGCTGATGGCGGGGTGGCCGGTGAGGTTGAACGGCATGGTCCAGGGGAACCAGTTCGCGCGCACCTCGGCATGTTCCCTGCCGTCGATCTCGATGCGGCCGAACAGGTCCTGGTCGATCGGCAGGGCCGTGCGCGAAAGGGTGGGCGTGAAGATGAAGTCGTGCGTCTCCAGCCGCGCCTGAATGTCGCGAAACAACGCAGTCCGCGCGAACATGGCCTGCTGGAACGCAACGCCGTCCACATGCTCGGCCAGGGCCAGCTGCTGCAGCAGCGACGGGCTCATCAGGTCGCCGTGCGCCTCGGCCAGGGGGGCGAAGCGGCCGCGCCAACTGGTGTGGTTGATCACGCGCCACACGGGCTCGATGTCGAAGCCTTCGCCGGACATCGGCTGCAGCTCGGCACCCATCGACGCCAGGGTCGCGAGAGCGGCCTCGAAGGCGGATGCAACGTCCGCGGCGATCGGCCGCCCCGCGGGTGCGGCGCAGAAAAGGATGCGCTTGCCGCGGAGGTCGCCCCCGGCTTGCAGGTCGTCGAAGTAGCGCTGGGCCGGCACACCCAGCGACCAGGGGTCCGATCCATGCGCGCCGGTCATGGCCTGCAGCATGAGTGCCGTGTCGGCCACGTTGCGCGTGGTGGGCGTCACATAGGTGTAGTTGCCGAACGCGTCCTGCACCTGGCTGTGGGGCACCACGCCCAGGCTCTGCTTGAGGCCGACCACGCCGTTGCACGCGGCGGGAATGCGCGTCGAGCCGCCTCCGTCGGTCGCAATGGCGAGCGGCGCGATGCCCGCCGCCATCGACGATGCCGCGCCGCCGCTGGAGCCGCCGCTCGTGCGCGACGCGCTCCACGCGTTGCGGGTGCTTCCGAACAGCGGCGCATCGGTCATGCACTTGGCGCCGAATTCGGACGAGGTGGTCTTGCCGATGAGGATGGCGCCGGCCGCGCGCATGCGCGCCACGGCCACCGCGTCCTTCGTGGGCACGTGGTCGCGGTGCAGCAGGGAGCCGTAGGTGGTCCGCACGTTCGCGGTGTCGACGATGTCCTTCACCGTGAAGGGCAGGCCATGCAGCAGGCCCGGGGCCTCGCCGCGCATGAGCGCCTGTTCGGCTTCCCTGGCCTGCTGCAGGGCCTGCTCATGGCACAGCGTGATGAAGCAGTTCAGGTGCGGCTGCAGCGCATCGGCGCGGCGCAGCACCGCTTCCACGATCTCCACCGGCGAGAGCTCGCGCTGCGCGACCCGCATGCGCAGGGTCGTTGCAGGCATCTCGCAGATCTCGGACTTGGGAAGGACGGGAAAATTTTTCATGCGCAGATGATTGAGGCGCCGCAACATGGCGTCCAATACTGTTTTCTTGAAAGGGCATATGCACAGGGTATGACTGCACCAGACCTGCGCATGCTTCGCTATTTCGTTGCCGTCGCCGAGGAACGCAGCGTCGGCAAGGCGGCTCGCCGGCTCAACATGGCACAGCCGCCGCTGTCGGTTCACATCAAGAACCTGGAGGCGGCGGTGGGCACGCCGCTGTTTCGCAGGGCGGCGCACGGCATGGAGATCACCGATGCGGGCAATGCACTGTTTCGGCGCGCGAAAGAGGCGTTGCTCCTGGCCAACGAGGGCTTCGACGCGGCGCGCGCCGTCGGCTCGGGCCGCCGTGGCCGGCTCACGGTCGGCACGATGATCGCGCTGTCCTACCTGATGTTGCCGCGGCTGGAGAACGAGCTGCGGCTCAGCTTGCCGGAGGTGGAGATCCAGTATGTGGAGCTGAACGCCGTCAACAACGTCTCGGCCCTCGTCGACTCGGACGTGTCGGTGGCGCTCTGCATTCCTCCCATCGCGCAGGCGGGCATTGCGGTCGAGCGCATCGGCAGCCAGCCGTTGATGCTTGCGGTGCGCACCGATTCACCGCTGGCGCGACTGGCCAGCATTCCGTTGGCGCGCCTCTCGGGCCTCGCGCGCATCGGGCTGCCCGTGCCCGAGGGCGATGTCGACAAATCGGTCGTCGCGTCGATGCTGCGGCGGCACGATGTCAGCATGCCGATCGCGCAGCGGGTCGAGACGATGGTCTCGGCATTGGCGCTTGTCCTGGCAGGCAAGGGCGTGGCGATCCTGCCCGCCTGCGCCCAGATCGGCCGGCCTCCCGGCGTGGTGTTCAGGTCCTTGCGCAACGTCGATGCAAGGATGGACATCGCGGCCTGCTGGCGCAGCGATTGGGACAGTCCGCTGATCGACCCGTTCCTGGCCTGTGCGCGCGCGTCCTTGCGAGAGCCGGCCGTCCGGTCCACCGCGGCCATCGGCAGCTAGGGCCTGTTCACACTGCTTCCGGGGATCGCGTTGCCGTGCAAAGGGGCTGGATGCAAGGCGCCCGCGCGCAGCAAGGCTTTCGCCTTGCAAGCGGGGGCAACGCCGCAGACGGCCCCTTTGCACGGCAACCCGAAGGGAAGGTATGCCAGGACGGGCCACTCGGCGTTGCACTCCTTGCATGTGCCAACGCACATGCGGCGTCGCGCGCCTTGATTGGCCCGTCCTGGCATACCTTCGCGACCCCGGAAGCAGTGTGAACAGGCCCTAGTAGCTGGCGATGTTCCACTCGTAGTCGGTCGCGACCTCGCCCAGCAAGCGCAGTCGAATGGCCGGCTCCGACGCCAGGGCGCGGATCAGCTTGGCATTGAAGGCCGCGAGCGTGGCCTTGGCCCCGTCGGCGAATTCGGCCGTCACGCCCTGGTCCTCGTAGGTTCGCACGTACGATTGCCCGGCCACGGCCACGACGAAATACAGCGCTGCGTTCTCGGGGTCGCTCTTCATCAGCTCGAAGGCGTCCTTGTAGAAGACCTTGAAGGCGTCGGTGCCCGACTCCGCGCGCTCGAAACGCTCGGCGATATCCTTGAAATTCATTGCTTGCTCTCCTTCAACGCGTTCTGAGCTCGTGAATCTGCGCCCCGACCGCCATGCGCTTGCGACCACGCAGGCGGATCGTTGAGAAACTCCTGCAGCTCACGGATCAATTCAAGATTTCCTCGTTCTTCGGCGGCGCGCAGCACGTCGCGCCAGGTGGCCAAGGCATGGACCTCGATGCCGAACGACGCCAGCAATGGCCCGGTCGGAAAGCACCCATAGTCGAAGATCACGAAGACATCCGCCACCTGCGCCCCGACCGAGGCCAACGCACTGCAGAACCCCGCCTTCGAATGTCCGGCCGCCATCAGGTCGTCGATCAGCAGCACCTTGTCGCCGGGACGGATCACGCCCTCGATCTGGCTCTTGCCTGCCGGCCGCTTGCGGACGTACGCGAGCGGCAGGTCCAAAGCCTCGGCGATCCACGCCGCCAGGGCAATCCCGCTCGACTCCGCGCCGACCACCGAGGCCAGGCCCTCGAGGCAGCCGCGAGCCTTCAGCAGTTCGACAGCGTGGCCGACCAATTCGCGTCGAAACGCAGGAAAGGAAATCAGTCGGCGACAGTCCATGTAGACCGGGCTGGCCCAGCCGGAGGGGAGCCGGAAGGGCTCGTCGGTGCGGACGCTGACACACCCGGCGTCGATCAGTTTTCCGGCGACGCTTCGGGCCAGCTTGTTTGGAATTCGGGTGGTCAACATCGCTCCAATGAGATCTAGTGAATTCGTTCGAGCAGCTTGCGCAGATGCTGGGCGCCCGACTTGCCCTTGTAGGCAGCTTTCCAGAGCCTGCCGATCATGGTTTCGTACATCCGCACGGCTTCCGGCGATGCGGTCACGGTGGCAATGCCGTTCCTGACGTTGGGAAGCTCGCCGAGCCGGAAGGGGCTGACGGCCAGAACGGTACTTTCACGTCCCGAGAACACCTGGAACGTCGATGCGGGCATGGCGTCATCGATCAGGCCGATCTGGACGTCGATCGGCTCGCTTTCCATGAGGCTGGCAATCCGCTCGACCTCGCGGCGTGCCGCCAGTCGCCGAGCGGCCCGAAGCGCCTCGGGAAGATCGACGCGTCCGACCAGACCCGTGTCCACGAACCGCTCCAGTTCGCGCAGGCCAATGAGGCTGACGATGTGGGGTCGCCGGCGCTGGAAGAATGCGCGTCGCTCCTGCATGATCTCGAGCATCTTGTCGATGTCGGCCGAACTCGGGCCTTTTCCCGCGCCTTTGGGCGACGCCTCTGCCAGCATTTCACGCAGCAGCGGCAGGTACGCGTCAGATGTCAGGAGCAGCGAGATGGGCTCGAAATGCGCCAGGATGCGATCGGATGATTCTTCGAGTTGGCGCATGCGTTCGAAGAGCCCCAATGCCGTCGGGTAGTACTCGACCTCCACGCCCAGCAGCGAGGCGACGGAGGTGTTGAGCAGATGCGCGAGCCGCTCCAGGGTTTCGATCTTGACGATCTCGCCCTTTTCGAGGCGATAGACCACCGCGCGCGAGACGCCGAGCCGCTCGGCCACGTCTTCCGCGAGCAGCGAGGCGCCAATCCGGTAAGCGCGCAGGCGGTTGCCCAGGGCCACGTAGTCGATCGATGATTTGAATGTCTGGCTCGCGGCTTCCATCTCGTTTTCCACATTTTGGATCGAAAAAGAGACTATAGGCGAAACCAGTGAATCGAACAGCATGCGGGGTGTCCTATGCTGCGCGGTGTCGCACGATCGTCCATGGCAAGCCTGCTCCGCCCAGGAAGGGGTGGATCGTGCCCCCACCGGGCAGGGCGATGTCCGCCGGCACCTGGAAGCCGGACCTCTGCAGGGTGACGGTGCCTTCGTTGGGCGGCAGGCCATAGAACTGCGGGCCATTCGAGCTGGCAAAGGCCTCGAAACGGTCGAGCGCGCCCTCCTCGTCGAACACCGTGCAATAGCTTTGCAAGGCCGTCGGGGCATTGAAGATTCCGGCGCAGCCGCAGCCGGCTTCCTTGCGCGATCGCAGGTGAGGCGCCGAGTCGGTGCCGAGGAAGAAGCTCGGCTTGCTCTGGATCATGTGCGCGAGCTCAGCTCAGCTGGTTGAATGCATGGTTCATGGCCTGGACGCCGAGCATGAAATCGTCGATCTCCATCGCTTCGTGGGGGTTGTGGGAACCGTTCTGATTGCGCACGAACAGCATGCCGCTCGGAATGCCCGCATTGGCGAACAGCGACGCGTCGTGCCCTGCACCACTGGGAATCAGTTCGAACGCTGCGTTCTGGTCCGCGCAAGCCTTCGACAGCAGGCCGCAGATCCGGTCGTCCATCGTGGCGGGATCGCTGAGAAGCCGGCGGTCGAATTCGAAGCGCACGCCGCGCTCGCGGCCGATCGCCGCACATTCGGCGCGCATCAACTGGTAGAACGCCTCGAGGGTGTCGTTGCTCTTGCTGCGCGCCTCGAGACTGAAGCTCACCCGGCCCGGGATGCGGGAGATGGCGTGTTCGGCCGGATCGGTGTTGACGATGCCGGCCGTCACGACCAGATCGGTACCGCGCTCCAGCAGGACCCGCCAGTGCTCGTCGATGCGCATGATGAGGTCGGCCACCGCGAACATCGCATCATGTCGCAGCCAACGCGGCACCACGCCTGAATGCTGCGCATCGCCATGGCAGACGATGTGCTTGTGCCGGACATTGCCCCGGATGCCGGAGACAACCGCGAGCGGCAGCTGGCGGGCGATCATCACCGGCCCTTGCTCGATGTGCAGTTCGATGTAGGCCTTGACTCGCGCCTTGTCGAAGAGGATCTGCTGAGCCCGGATCGCCTCGACATCGGCGCCTGCCTTGCGCATGCATTCGGCCATCGTTTCGCCGGTGCTGCGCTGCCTCAATTCGAGGTCGGCTTCGCTCACCTTGCCGAACAGGGCGCCGGAGCCCATGTAGGCCTTGCCGAACCAGGCGCTTTCCTCGCCACGGAAGGCAATCACTTCGAGCGGCAGCCTGGGCCGATGGGCCTCTTGCTTTTGCGCAAGCAGGCACAGCAATCCGGCGACCACGCCCGCCAACCCATCGAAGTTCCCTCCCTGCGGCACGGAATCGATGTGGGAACCCGTCCATGCGACCGGCGCATCGGGCGGTGTTTCCGCCAGCCGGAACACGAGGTTGGCGGCCTTGTCGGCCGCCACGCCAAGGCCTTCGGCCAGGGCGAACTGCCGCAGGTAGTCGGCCGCCGCCGTTTCGCCGCGGCCATAGCTCTCGCGGGTGACGCCGACGCCGTCGAACGAAAGCTCGCGAACATCGGCGAAGAGCTTCTCGGCCAGCGGCCTGAGTGCGCACAGGTCCATGGCTTCAGCCCGACTGTTGCGCAAACCGCAGCCAGCGATCCGACAGTTGGCGGTCGAGCTTGACCTGGCCCGTGAGATCGCGGATGTGCGCGACCCCCATCTCCCGGCAGTAGGCAGCCAGTCCGTCGATGATCTTCTGCATCGCGCCCGGGTCGAGGAAGGACGCCGTGCCGACCTGCACGGCGCTGGCGCCGGCGAGCATGTACTCCACCGCATCGTCTGCGCTGCAGATGCCGCCGCAGCCGATGATCGGAATCCGGACGCTGCGATAGCACTGGTGCACCATGCGCAGCGCGATCGGCTTGATCGCCGGCCCCGACAGGCCGCCCATGACATTGCCCAGTGTGGGCTTGCGGGTGCGCACGTCGATCGACATGCCCAGAACGGTGTTCCCCATGACGAGCGCATCGGCGCCGGCTTCTTCCGCGGCCTTCGCGACGGCGGCGATGTGCGAGGCGTTGGGTGTGAGCTTGGCCCAGAGCGCATGCGTGGTGCGCCTGCGGATCGCGCTCACCACCTGGTACGTGGTCTCCGGCGTCATGGCGAAGGCCATGCCGTCGGCCTCGAGATTGGGGCACGAGATGTTGGCCTCGATCACCGCCACTTCGGGCAGCGACATGTGCGCCACAGCATCGGCGAATTCGCCCACTGTGTCGGCCGAGATCGATACCACCACCGGCGTGTCGAAGCAGGTGTAGGGCGGCAGCACCTCGCGGCGGTAGTGGTCGAGGCCCTTGCTGGGAATGCCGATCGAATTCAGCATCCCGCTGCAGGCTTCGGTCACCCTCGGCGTCGGGTTGCCGGCCCGGCTTTTCGGCGACACGCTCTTGATCACGAGGGCACCCAGCTTGTTGAAATCCAGGGCCTCGCTGTATTCGATGGCGAAGCACCCCGAGGCGGGCATCACCGGGTTGCGGAGCTCCAGTTCTCCGACCCTGACGTTCAGATCAGCCAAATTCCACCTCCCCGACGACGTCGCAGATTGGAAACACGGGGCCTTCGCGGCAGACGCGAAGGAATTGCTTGTCGCCGTCCTTGTCGAACAGGCGCACGCAGGAAAGACAGACGCCCATGCCGCATGCCATGCGTTGCTCCATGGCGACCTCGCCGCGGGTTCGGGGATAGTCCCGCAGCAGCTGCTGAAGCAGCATCAGGACGCGGTGCGAGCCGCAGGTGTAGACGACGTCATGGTGCTGCGCCTCCAGCAGCCGGCGCACCAGGGCTTCCACACCTTCGACCGAAGAACTGCCGTCGCTGTCGTAGACGCAGTGCACGTCGGCTTCGACGCCGCGAAGGAACTCGTTGCGCATGAGGTCCTTGGGAGCCCTTGCGGACATGATCGCGGTGATTTCGATGCCGGACTGGGCGGCGTGCTGGAGCAGGGGCGCCATGGTGGCCAGGCCGACACCTCGAGCGACCACGAGAATTCGCTGGATTCCGGGATCGAGGACGAAGGTGTTGCCGAGCGGACCCACGATGTCCATGCGGTCACCGGCCTCGAGCGCGCAGAGGGCGCGGGTCCCGACGCCGCTCACGTTGTAGAGGAACTCGATGGTGCCGGCCTCGGGGCCGACACCGTAGACGCTCATCGGGCGCAGCAGGAAGGGGTGCAGCGCATCGGTCGACGGGCATTTGAGCTGGTAGAACTGCCCGGGCCTGGTGCTTCCCGCAAGGTCCGCCTTGGCGCTGAGCCGCAGGTACCTGTAGCGGTCGTTGACCCACCGGTGCTCGGCGACCTCGCATCGATGCGAGGCCACGCTCGCGGCGTTGCGCTGGAAACATGATGTGGCGTTCATGACGTTCTCCGATTCGAAAGAGATCGCTTGTGCGGTCGCTGCTGCGTGTGTCATTACTCGAGCTCCTTGCCCTTGAGCTCGGGAATCAGGAACACCGTGGCGAGCATGTCCAGGACGTAGATCGCGGCCAGGAGCGCGATGGCGATCTGGAAGGAGTAGGCGGCGGCCAGTGCGCCGACCACAACGGGTCCGAAGCCGCCGATCCCGCGGCCGATGTTGAACAGGACGTTCTGCGCCGTGGCACGGGCCTCGGTCGGGTAGGCCTCCGACATCAGGGCGCCATAGCCGCCGAGCATGCCGTTCACGAACATGCCGAGCAGTGCGCCGGCCCACAACATCGAGACCGGGTCCGACAACTGGGCGTAGAGCAGCACCATCACGACGGCGCCGGCCTGGAACAACAGGAAGCTCGGCTTGCGGCCGATGCGATCGGCCAACTGGCCGAAGACGAAGATGCCGGCCATCATCCCGAGGATGGTCACCGACGTCCACATCGCGGACTTCGTCAGGTTGAAGCCGAGCTGGTTCGCGAGGAAGCTGGGCATCCAGATCATGATCCCGTAGTAGCCGAAGTTCTGGACCGCGCACAGGATCACGATGCCGAGACTGGTGCGGGTCGTGCGGGCGTCCTTGACGAGCAGCTTGAAGGCCTTCGACTTCGAGCCCCTGGTCTTGGCCTTGCGGACGAACACTTCGGGTTCGTGCAGCCGGTTGCGGATCACCCAGGCCACGATGGCGGGGAGAACGCCGACGAGGAACATCCCTCGCCAGCCGATCGTCGGCAGCAGCAGCGGCGTCAGCAGGGCGGCGCCCAGGACCCCGGTCTGCCAGCCGAGCGCGACATAGGAAGAGACGCGCGCCCGATGCCTGGCGGGCCAGGCTTCCGCTGCCAGCGCCATGCCGATGCCGAATTCGCCGCCGAGGCCGATGCCGGCGATGGTTCGATAGGCGAGCAGGTCCCAATAGCCTTGGGCAAAGGCGCACAGGCCGGTGAAGAGCGCGAACAGGACGATGGTCCAGGTCAGTACGCGAATGCGGCCGAAGTGATCGCTGAGCGAGCCGAAGATGATGCCGCCGGCCACCGCGCCGATCAGCGTCCAGGTGACCAGGGAGCCTGCCTGGCCCGGGGTCAGATGAAGCTCCGCAGAGATCGCCGGCAGCATGAAGCCGAGGATCAGCAGGTCGAAGCCGTCCATGGCGTAGCCGATGGCCGAGCCGGCCAGGGCCTTCCAGCCGTAGCCGGTGACCTTGTCCTCGTGCTCGATGTTCCGTGCGGCGCCTGCCGCGGGGGTCGCTGTTGCTTCCACGTCGATCTCTCCTGTCCGGCGCGGTCCTGCGCCGCGATGGCTAGCGGGATCGATGGCTTGAGGCCATCGCGAAACACTGTGCTTCAGTGCATATTTCGATACTAGTCTCAGTTTTGAGATTACGCAAGAAGGTGAGCCGCAGGGTTAACCCGTGGCTGCCGAGGATCGTCGGAAAGGGTTGTCGGCGGGCCCGCCGGGGACGGCGCGGAAGATGAGCACGCAGGACAAGAGCGCGCGTCGAGTTGCGAACTCGACGTGCTTTGACATTCCGGTCGCGGTGCGAGCGCCCGCGGCCGCTGCCGGGCGTGCTAGGGCCTGTTCACACTATTTCCGGGGATCGCGTTGCCGGGCCAAGGGGCTGGATGCAAGGCGCCCGCGCGAAGCAAGGCTTTCGCCTTGCAAGCGGGGGCAACGCCGCAGACGGCCCCTTGGCCCGGCAACCCGCAGGGAAGGCCTGCCAGGACAAGCCACTCGGCGTTGCGCTCCTCGCATGTGCCAACGCACATGCCGCGTCGCGCGCCTTGATTGGCCCGTCCTGGCAGGCCTTCGCGACCCCGGAAATAGTGTGAACAGGCCCTAGCCCAGGAAGGTCACGACCCCGTTCGACAGGTCGTACATCGACCCGACGATCTTGATCTGCCCCTTCTTCTCGAGATCGGCGAGGATCGGACTGCCGCTGCGCAGCGTATCGATCGTCAATTGCACGTTGGCCCGCGCCACGGCATCGACGAAGGCCGGATTCTTGCTGGATCGCTCGCCCGCATAGGTGGTCGCGGCGATGGCCGGCTTGATGGTGTCGAGCAGGCCGGTCAGGTTGCCGAGCTGCACGTTGTCGATGGCGCCCTTGACCGCGCCGCAGGCGGTGTGCCCCATCACCAGCACCACCTTGGCGCCGGCGGCCGCGCACGCGAACTCCAGGCTGCCCATCAGGTCCTTGTTGGCGATGTTGCCGGCGATGCGCGCATTGAAGGTGTCGCCGATGCCCATGTCGAGCAGGATCTCGGCCGGCGCGCGCGAGTCGATGCAGCTCAGGATCACCGCGGCCGGATACTGGCCCGAGGCGCTGGCGCGTTTCTGCGCCAGGTAGTCGTGCGTCTGCAGCTTGCCGGCGCGAAAGCGCTGGTTCCCCTTCTTCATCATCTCGATGACCGCGTCGGGGGTCATGGCATCGCGCCGGGCCTGGCTCAGCGAGGCCGCTTCGGCGTCTTCCGTGCGAAGGCCGATGCCGGCCATCAGCACGGCGGCGCCGGTTCCCGCCCCGAACTTCAGCCAGGCGCGCCGCCCGCTGCGGCTTGTCGAAGCTTCGCCATCGTCGGCAGCACAGCAACCGTGGATCGATTTCATGGCAGTCCTTTCGTCGGATGAAACTTGCAAAGGGCGGTCCTCGACCTGCGTGGCGAGACCCTCGAGCGAACGATCATGAGGCCAGCAAATCCGAAAAACCAGTGCCGCGCGCGGCGCTAGAAGTCGCCCTTGACAAAGAATCGCGAGCCACTGATGCTCGTCCGCACCAGGCGCTCCATGGACACGGCCGATGCGCGAGAACCGTCGACAAGGACACATGAGAACAAGAATTCCGGGGGGTGCACGGACGCCTTGGCCCTCCTTCGCTGATCCTGCATGACCACATCGCAAGACCAGAAGCTCTCCCGCGGCGCCCTCATTGCGCTGGTGGTCGGATCCATGATCGGCTCGGGCATCTTCGCGCTGCCCTCGGCCTTCGGCCGCTCGACCGGCGGCCTCGGCGCGCTGGTCGCCTGGGCCATCGCAGGCACCGGGATGCTGATGCTCGCGCTGGTGTTCCAGACCCTGTCGCGGCGCCGGCCCGACCTCGACACCGGCATCTACGCCTATGCCAAGGCCGGCTTCGGCAACTACCTGGGCTTCGCCTCCGCGGTGGGCTACTGGATCGGCTGCTGCCTGGCCGACGTGGCCTGCCTGGTGCTGATCAAGGCCACGCTGAGGCAGTTCTTCCCGGTCTTCGGCGATGGCTCGACCGCTGTCGCGATCGTCTCCGCGTCGGTGATCCTCTGGGGCGTGCACGTGCTGGTGCTGCGCGGCGTCAAGGAGGCGGCGGCGTTGAACACCATCGCCACCGTCGCCAAGATCGTACCGATCGCGGTCTTCCTGGTGGTCGCGGTCGCCGGCTTCAAGGCCGACATCTTCGCCTTGAACTTCTGGGGCGGCGAAGAACGCAGCCTGTCGAGCCTGGCGAGCCAGGTCCGCAACACGATGCAGGTGACGGTGTTCGTGTTCGTCGGCATCGAGGGCGCCAGCGTCTATTCGCGCCACGCCAAGAAGCGCGAGGACGTCGGCACCGCCACCGTGCTCGGCTTTCTCGGCGTGCTCGTGCTCGCTGCGCTGATGGCCCTGTGGGCCCTGGTTTCCGGTGTCATCACGGTCTAGACGAGGACGCCCATGCCGACCCGCTTTTCATGCCGATGGCTTCTTGCACTTTCGCTGTTGCTGCCACTGCCGGTGCGGCCGCCGGGCCAGCGAGGGCCCGCCGGTTGAGCCATCAGCACGCAGTCATTTCACGAAAGGAGAGAGCCTCATGCATCGCTACGTCTACATCGCGCTGATCGTGATCCTGGCCGGCATCGTCGTGCTGTTCAAGGTCCAGAACCTGGAGTCGGCGACCGTCTCGCTGTTCTCGATGAGCATCACGCTGCCGATCTCGGTGCTGGTGCTGCTGATCTACGTGCTGGGCATGTTCACCGGCGGTTTCGTGTTGAGCCTGCTGCGCTCGATGGCGCACGGCGCGACGCGCCGGCCCTGAGCGTCGAGCCCCATTCCTCGTTTTTTCAACCAGCCAGAAAGACCTGTATGAGCAATTTTTGGGACCTGATCCAACTCCTGCTGTCGACCTTCGTCCTCATCGTCTACCTGCTCATCCTGTTCCAGATCATCGGCGACCTGTTCCGTGATTCGGAGCTGGGCGGCGGGTCCAAGGTGCTGTGGATCATCGGGCTCGTGATCATCCCGGGCCTGACGGCCATCATCTACATCATCACCCGCGGCCGCGGCATGGCGGAGCGCCAGCGCGCCAGCCTGCAGCGCGCCAAGTCCGACACCGACGCCTACATCCGCGAAGTGGCGGGAAAATCGCCGGCCGAGCACATCGCGGACGCCAAGGCGCTGCTCGACGCCGGCACCATCACGCAGGAAGAGTTCGAACGCCTCAAGGCCAAGGCCCTGGCCTGAGCCAGCCTCTCGAGGCCTGACGGGGCCAGTCCCTACAGCAGGTCCTCGGGCACCAGCGGCTGCAGCAGCATCCGCTGCAGCGCGTTCCATGGCGAAACCCCCGGCTCGGTGTCGACGGCCTGCGCGTCGTCCTCGCCGGACGACACCCAGGACAGCGCGTTGCCTTCCGACTCGAGCCGCACGCCGTAGGCCTCGCTCTTCATGGCCTCGAGCAGGCGCAGCGCCTCCCTGGCGAGCGCCGGGCTGTCGATGGCGACCCCGAGCTCGGTGTTGCGGCGGGCCGAGCGCGGGTCCAGATTCAGCGACCCGAGCAGCACCACCTGCTGGTCGATCACCACCAGCTTGGCATGCAGGCGTCCGCGTGACGAGCCGCTGAAGAAGGGGCGGCTCGCGCTCGCCGAGGGTTGGGCACTGACCTCGTACAGCTTGACGCTGGCGCGCAAGATCGGCAGCCGATAGCGCGCATAGCCGATGTAGACCAGGGCCGAGTCGTTGGCCGACAGCGAATTGGTCACCAGCGTCATGTCGACGCCCTTGCGCTGCAGGCTGTGCAGCACCGCCATGCCGCGCGTGCCCGGCACCAGGTAGGGCGAGCTCACCACCAGTTCGCTGCGGGTGCCGAGCATCTGGCTGACCGCGCCGGTCATCAGGCTGTTGGCCTCGAGCTCGTCCCCGATCTGCAGCCGCTTGGACGGCAGGTCCGCGACGGCATAGGCGAGGCCGGGCAGCAGGCTCAGGCGATGGGCCGCCAGCTCCTTGCCGACCGGCTCGCGGCCCAGCAGGTCGGCGGGCGGCAGCGCGAGGCCGATCCGGCTCGCCTCCGGCGGCAGCAGGCGGGCCAGCATGGCCGAGCGCTCGGGTCCCGCGGCCGGCGGGCGGACCAGCGCCTCGGCCGGAAAGGACTCCTCGCTGTTCCAGTAGCGATCGAAGAGCACGCCCAGCTGCGGCACCACGCGCCCGGCGGCGACGGCGTCGAGGTCGATGAAGTTCGCCACTGCATCGCGGCCGAAGTACGCGTCGGCGATGTTGCGGCCGCCGACGATCGCCAGTGCGCCATCGGCGATCATCAGCTTGTTGTGCATCCGGTGGTCGAGCCGCGTCAGATCGCCGAGCGAGCTGGCGATGCGGCTGGCCAGGCTTTGGCGGGCGCAGCAGAACGGGTTGAACAGCCGGATCTCGAAATTCGGCACGCCGACCAGCGCCTGCAGCAGGGGCTCGGCCCCGGCGCTGTTGAGATCGTCGAGCAGGAGCCGCACGCGCACGCCGCGCAGGGCCGCATCCCGCAGCGCCGCGAACACCGCCCGGCCGGACTCGTCGTTCTCCATGATGTAGACCTGCAGGTCGAGCGTGCGCGTGGCGCGGCCGATCAGTGCCAGCCGGGCATCGAGCCCGTAGGCGCCCAGCGGCAGCAGCCGGAAGCCCGACTGGGCGCCGGCCGGCAGCTCGCTCGCGGCCAGCCGCGCCAGCGGGCTCTGCTCGGGCGCGGCGGGCAGGCTCATCGACACGGGGCGCTCGACATTCGTCGGCAGCGAGCCGCAGGCGCCCAAGGCCAGCGCCAGGGCCAAAGCAAGCATGCGGGAAGCGAAAAGATGCCATCTCATGGCCGCAAGCCTATCCGGAGTCGGGCCAATAGCCCTTCGCGGCTTGAACGCGCCCGATCCGGGCCAAGATAGCGGCATGATTGCGTTTTCCATCCTCGATCTCTCCCCCGTCACCGAAGGCAGCGACCCCGCGCAGTCCTTCCGCAATTCGCTGTCGCTGGCGCGGCACGGCGAGAAGCTGGGCTACCGGCGCTACTGGCTGGCCGAGCACCACGGCATGCCGGGCATCGCAAGCGCGGCCACCGCCGTGCTGCTGGCCCACATCGGCGCCGGTACCTCGACCATCCGCATCGGCGCCGGCGGCGTGATGCTGCCGAACCACTCGCCATTGGTGATCGCCGAGCAGTTCGGCACCCTGGAGTCCTTGTACCCGGGCCGCATCGACCTCGGCCTGGGCCGCGCGCCGGGCTCCGACCAGCGCACCGCGCAGGCGCTGCGGCGCGACCTCCAATCCGACGCCGACCAGTTCCCGCAGGACGTGGTCGAGCTGATGGACTTCATGTCGAAGGAGCCGCGCCAGCCGGTGCTCGCGGTGCCCGGCAAGGGGCTCGAGGTGCCGGTGTGGATCCTCGGCTCCAGCACCTTCGGGGCCCAGCTCGCGGCCCACCTGGGCCTGCCCTATGCGTTCGCCTCGCACTTCGCGCCGCAGCAGCTGATGCAGGCGATCCGCATCTACCGCGAGACCTTCAAGCCTTCGGCGCAGCTGGCCAAGCCCTATGTGATGCTGGGCTTCAACGTCTTCGCGGCCGAGACCGACGAGGAAGCCGCGTTCCGCGCCACCTCCTGGCAGCAGGCCTTCGTGAACCTGCGCAGCGGCCGGCCCGGCCGTTTGCCGCCGCCGGTCGCGGGCTACCGGCAGAAGGTCGGGCCGGCCGAGAACGCCCTGCTCGAATCGGTGTTGTCGTGTTCCGCCGTGGGCTCGCGCGACACGGTGCGCGCCGGCATCGAGGCCTTCGTCGAGCGCACCGGTGCCGACGAACTGATGATCACCTCGCAGGTCTTCGATCACGAGGCGCGGCTGCGCTCTTACGAGATCCTGGCCGAACTCCGCGACCGGCCTTCGCCCCGCTGATTCCCGTCCCCGGGCACCGGCTTGCCGGTCCTGGGACAATCCCAGCCTTATGAAAAAGCAGCGCATCGTGGTGGGCCTGAGCGGCGGAGTCGACTCCGCGGTCACGGCGCACCTGCTGAAGCAGCAGGGCCACGAGGTGGTCGGCATCTTCATGAAGAACTGGGAAGACGACGACGACAGCGAATACTGCTCGTCGAACATCGACTTCATCGACGCCGCCAGCGTGGCCGACGTGCTGGGCATCGAGATCGAGCATGTCAACTTCGCGGCCGACTACAAGGACCGCGTGTTCGCCGAGTTCCTGCGCGAGTACCAGGCCGGCCGCACGCCCAACCCGGACGTGCTGTGCAACGCCGAGATCAAGTTCAAGGCCTTCCTCGATCACGCGATGCGGCTCGGCGCCGAGAAGATCGCCACCGGCCATTACGCCCGGGTCCGCCGTATCCCGGCGGCCCCGGACACAATGCCGGGCCGGCATCCACATGAATCGCACGCGACCGCGTGCGATGGCGCCCGCGACGTGGGATGGCGCTACGAGCTGCTCAAGGGCCTGGACCCGGCCAAGGACCAGAGCTACTTCCTGCATCGGCTCAACCAGCAGCAGTTGTCGAAGACGCTGTTTCCGGTCGGCGAGCTGCACAAGACCGAGGTGCGGCGCATCGCCGACGAGATCGGCCTGCCGAACGCGAAGAAGAAGGACTCCACCGGCATCTGCTTCATCGGCGAGCGGCCCTTCCGCGAGTTCCTCAACCGCTACATCTCGAAGGAGCCGGGCCCGATCCGCGACGAGCGCGGCCGCAAGATCGGCGAGCACCAGGGCCTGAGCTTCTACACGCTGGGCCAGCGCCAGGGGCTCGGCATCGGCGGCATCAAGGCCAAGGGCGCGCAGCGCGGCGCCGGCGACCATGCGCCGTGGTTCGTGGCGCGCAAGGACGTCGCCAGCAACACGCTGTGGGTGGTGCAGGGCCACGGCCATCCGTGGCTGCTGTCGCCGACGCTCGAGGCCGACGATGCGAGCTGGGTCGCGGGCACTGCCCCGGCCGCCGGTCCGCTGGCCGCCAAGTCGCGCTACCGCCAGGCGGATGCGGCCTGCCGGCTGGGCGAGGGGGGCAACGGCGCCTTCCGCCTCGATTTCGACGAGCCCCAGTGGGCGGTGACGCCCGGGCAGTCGGCCGTGCTGTACGACGGCGAGGTCTGCCTCGGCGGCGGCGTGATCGCCAGCGTCAGCGCTTGAGCGACGGATCGACCCGCACCAGTTCCAGCGGATAGCGCTTCCCGGCCAGGTGGTCTTCCACGCCCTGCAACAGCAGCGGGCTGCGATGCCGCGCCGTGCTGGCGCGGATCTCTTCGACCGTCAACCACAGCGTGCGCACGATGCCCTGGTCGAGCGCCCGCGCCGGCTCGAAGGCACCCAGCGTGCCGGTGAAGGCGAAGCGCAGGTAGGTGATGTCCTCGGGCCACCGGCTGCGCGCCAGGTAGATGCCGACCAGGGCGCTGGGCGTGAAGTGGTGAGCGGTTTCTTCCAGGGTCTCGCGCACGCAGCCCTCGGCGGGCGATTCGCCGGGGTCGAGGTGGCCGGCCGGCGTGTTCAGGCGCAGGCCTTCCGGGGTCTCTTCCTCGACCAGCAGGTAGCGGCCTTGGCGCTCGATCACGGCCGCCACCGTGACATTGGGTTTCCAGCGCGTTTCCATGGTCATGAGAGTACCTTCGTGCTTCGCACTGCGGTGCGCGCTTGCTTGGGGCGGCGCGGCGCTGCACGCATTGCGTCCTCACGCATCCTCGTGCGATTCCGGTGCCGCGGCCGCCCTCGGGAGCAGCAGCCTGACGCTGCAGCCGCCGCCGGCCGGCCGCTCGGCCTCGATCGATCCGCCGTGGCGCTGTGCCACGGTGCGGGCCAGCCGGCAATGTAGCTCGGCCATCGGCCCGGGGCTCGGGTCTTGCACGAAGACGCACCATCGATCGCCTTCCGCCGCGATGCCGCAGTGCAAGTCCGAGCCCGGCGAACAGCGATCGAGCGCGTGCTCGAGCAAAGCCTGCAGCGCGCGCGCCAGCAGGCCTCTGTCGGCCAGGCAGGGCGCTGCCGCCAGCGCGCTCGGGAGCCGAATGCGGGCCTGTCGCTGGCGGGCCCGCGACCATGCCATGTCGACCGCCTGCTGAAGCAGCAGCCCCAGGTCGAGTGCTTCGAGGCGCAAGGGCTGCAGCTGCGCGCGTGCCAGCGCCAGGAAGGCGTCGGCGCGGTCGAGGCCGGCCTGCGCCTCGCGTTCGATGCCCGCCAGCAGCGCGTCGTTGTCGACCGCCGCGGGCCGCGCGCGCGCCAGGTCCACCATGCCAAGGATCGAGGCACAGGCCGTGCGCGCATCGTGCGACATGAAGCGCAGCGCGTCGTCGCGCTGCCGCTCCGCCAGCCGCATCGGCGTGATGTCGATCAGCAGCAGCAGCCAGCCGCTGTGCCGGTCGGCTTCGAACTGCGGCCAGCCGCGCAGTAGCAGGTTGCGGCCGGCCATGTCCTCGCCCTCGCCGGCCAGGGGCTCGAGGGCGTCGGCCGGTGCGCTGCTGGGCAGCCAGGGTGCGGCATGGCCGTGCCAGCACAGCCCGCGCAGCAGCTGATCGATCCGGCGGCCGGGAAGCGGGTCGCTCGCGTCGTGCCAATGGCGCCGTGCAGCCGGGTTGGCTGCCAGCACCCGGCCGAGGGCATCGAGGACCAGCACGGCATCGGGCCCATCGGCGAGTCGGGCCCCGAGGGCCGGCAGCGCGTCGCCTGCCGCGCTCACGAGCCAAGCTCCGTGCTTCGCACTGCGGTGCGAGCGCCTTCGGGCGGCCGGGCGGCGCTCATCGCCCCGTGTCCGGGTGCAGCGGTGAGAGCATGTCGCCTTCGATCGGTTCCAGACGGTAGCCGAGGCCGTAGATGGCGGACAGCAGGAAGCCGTTCGAAGGCTGCAGGTCGAGCTTTTGCCGAAGCCGCGAGATGTGCGTATCGAGCGAGCGCGACGGCGCTTCGACGCCGATGCCCCAGACCGCTTCGCGCAGGTGCTCGCGCGACAGCAGGCGGCCCAGGTTCTGGAACAGGAACAGTGCCAGTTCGTACTCGCGCCGGCTGAGTTCGACCAGTTTGCCGGCGATCCGCAAGGTGCGTGTCGAGGGATAGAAGCGGTAGTTGCGGAAGCTGATCTCGCCGCCGTGGTGGGCGGGGTAGGCGCGGCGCAGCAGCGCGCGGACGCGGGCCTGCAGTTCGGACACCCGGATCGGCTTGGTCATGAAGTCGTCTGCGCCGGCGGCCAGCCCTTCGACCAGGTCCTTCTCCTCGCTCCGATGGGTGACGAAAAGAACGGGAAGCGCGTTGCCCAGGTCCTCGCGGATCCATCGAACCACGCGCGGGCCTTCGATGTCGGGCAATCCCCAATCGAGGATCAGCAGATCGTAGGTTTCGTGGTGCAGGTCGCGCAGCAGCGATTTGCCGTCGCAATAGCCATGGCACTCGTGGCCAATGACCTCCACGGTGTGGCGGATCAGCTCGAGCTGATGCGCCTCGTCATCGAGTGCCGCTATACGCATTCCATCCCCCTGTGTCTCTTCGTTTCGATGCCGGCGTCTTTGCGCCGCTCATCAGGGTGACAGTGTACCCAGCTACCCCGAATCGGAATGCTATTGATTTGATAGCAAGGCGGGCAGGCCGGATGCTCGAAGGGCGGTGGTGGCGTCGGCACCTGGGGGACAACTTCCGGCTTGCGTCTTCGGGTAAGCTCGCGCGAATTCCAATGATGCCCTGAGGAGATGTCCATGCTGATAGGCGTGCCGGCTGAAACATTGCCAGGCGAGACCCGGGTCGCCGTGACCCCGGAGACCGCGAAGAAGCTGGTGGCGCAAGGCCATGTAGTGCGGGTGCAATCGGGCGCCGGCGTGGCCGCCAGCGTCACCGATGCGGCCTACCAGGCCGCCGGTGCCGAGATCGCCGATGCCGCGGGGGCCTTCGGCTGCGACATCGTGCTCAAGGTGCGCAGCCCCGACGACCGCGAGTGCGCGCTGATGAAGCCGGGCACGGTGCTCATCGGCATGCTCAAC